>JAOTYK010000019.1 GCA_029861955.1 Acidobacteriota bacterium | reverse complement strand
CGCAGCGGACCCACTGCGAGTCCGGTACCAGCATCAGACCCCGAAACTCCCCGGAATCTGACCCTCTAACTGCCGGACTGTCCGCCGACGGACGATCGAGTGTCCGGTGTCCGGACAACAAGCCGCATTCAACGCGCCACGTTGGTACAAATGCCGCGAGGCTGGTCTTATCAACCGAGGGACGCCAGCACCGCATCGTAGTCGGGCTCGGCGGCGATCTCCTCGACCAACTGTGCGTGGACCACGACATCGTTCTCATCGAGGACGACGACGGCACGACCGGTCGCGCCGGCGAGTGGCCCATCGGTGATCAACATGCCGTAGTCCTTGGCGAACTTCTTCCCACGCATCAGCGACAATGGCTTCACGTCGTCGAGCCCTTCGCTGCCGCAGAATCGACCCTGGGCGAACGGAAGGTCCGCCGTCACCAGCAGGACCACGGTGTCCTCGCGACCGCCGGCCTTCTCGTTGAACGTGCGGGTCATTACCTGACAGACCGGTGTGTCAAGGCTGGGCATGATGCTCAGCACCTTCTTCTTGCCCGCGAAGTTCGCGAGCGACACGTCCTGCAGGTCTCCATCGACCAGCACGAAGTCCGGCGCTTTGCTGCCGACCGTCGGCAGATCTCCGTTGGTGTTGAATGGGTTGCCTTTAAGAGTGATGTGGGCCACGACAGACTCCTGCGAAAGAAAGAGGTTGGTTGAGGAGAAACGGTATACAACACGGCGTTTCCGTCTGGCAACCGGTCGTTCCTTTCTGCCGCGGGAATTCCCACCCAGTCGCGACAGGCGTGTAGACTTGGGCCAACCAAGGAGACAGGAGATGGGTCGACGACTCTCGCATCGGTGGGTGCTGGCATTTCTCTTTTTTGCGCTGAATCTGTCCCTGACGGCCTGGGCCGCAGAGGATCGGCGACAGCAGACCCTTCGCGGCGTCGTGCTGGATCCGGATGGACAGGTTGCAGCCGATGCGACCGTCCGAATTTCGAAGTGGACCGAAGCAAGCGCGCAGATGCAGCATCTTCGCCGCAGCGCAGTGACGGTCTCGACGGATGACGAGGGTCGATTCGAAGCAACGGTCGATCGAACCTATGCGTACGTGATCCGAGCCGAATCCGAAGACCATCCGTTCACGGACCTCCTCGAGTACAATCCGGTGGGTCGCCGCCCATTCATCGAGCTTCAGCTGTCGACCGGACGTTCGCTCTCCGGACAGCTCTCCGCGGACGGATCGACGGAGTGGACCGATGGAGTCGTTCACGCGTGCGACCCCGCCGGGTTGTTCTACGGCCCGAGTGCGTGCGACGAAGCGACCGTCGACGCCGACGGCCGCTTCAAGTTCTCGAACCTCCCGATGGGTCCGTTGGATTTCTACGCACATGCCGACGGCTTCGCCCTGGAAACGCTGTCCGTAGAGTCCACGCCCGATGACGAACAACTCACACTCTCCCTTGCTCCGGGTCATCCTCTGAAAGGACGGGTAGTCGACGAGGACGATAAACCAATCGCCAACGTAGGAATGACGCTTGCCCAACACGTCAAGAAACAGAGTGACACGTCGAAACGCCTTTACTGGCCGGTCGTTTCGGACGAGGAGGGTTCGTTCCAGCATCCGGGTCTTCCTGATGCATCGTTCTCGATCACGGCCCAACCCGATGGAATCGTCGTCGGGTCGGAGCCGGTCACTTTCAAGGTCCAGTCGGATGTCCCGCTGGCACCGATCGTCGTCGCGGCTCAGACTCGACCGATCGTGGTCTTCCGCCTTGTCGATCCTGACGGCCGCCCGGTCACCGAGACGCCGGAAATCCTCATCAAGTACTCGAGCAATTTTTCGTCCACGCCCCAGATCGAGATCAGAGAGACTGAAGGTGCCGGGCATTTCGAGGTCAAGGGAATCTACCCGAGCCGTCCGTCAATTTTGATCCGGCCGGCGCAGTGGATCGACCTCGTCATCGAAGACCTGGAGCTCGAGGCCGGGCAACGACTCGACCTCGGCGAGCGGGTCCTGGAACCCGGTGCCCAGCTCGCAGGGCGAGTGGTCGACCCCGACGATGTTCCCGTTCCCGACGCAACGGTCGAGGTCTCATTCATGACGGAGTACGGGTCAAGCTCGCGATCGGCCCAGGCCGATCGCTCCGGTCGTTATCGGGTGTTCGGTCTACCGGAAGATCCCGCCTATTCTGCCTCCGCCACTGCGGACGGTTTTCGACCCGACGTCCAGCAACAGGTCGCACCGAATGCCGAGGACGTCGATTTCGTCCTTGAGCCCAACTCCATCGTCAAGGGTCGTGTTCTGGACGAGTCCGGTCGACCGATAACGATGTTTCAGATCGGTTTGTACTCGGAAGCCAGCGAGAACGACTCGACCTTCTCGGCCATGGCCAACACCAACAAGCCCGAGACGATCGTCGATGACGAGGGGCGGTTTGTTCACGAAACGGCTCCCGGACACTACACGGTGCAGATCGACACGGAGCAGACGGCCCCCGCACGACGCGGCGATGTCGAGTTGTCACCCGGTGAGACGGTCGACATCGGCGATGTGACCCTCGTCGCCGGTCTAACCATCACCGGTCGTGTACTGGGGCCCACCGGACGCGGAATCGCCGAGGCGGAAGTCGGTACGAAGTCCGGCGATCTCATGGCTCAGTTCACCGGTGCCACAACCGCCGTCGCTGATACCGCGACGACCGACGAGAATGGCCGCTTTGAGCTGCGTGGCTTCATCCCGGGCAGCGTGACCCTGTCCGCGCAGCACGCAGAGTACTCCGCCGCGACGGAGACCCTCGAGTTGATCGCAGACGAGGAACCGGCCGAGGTGATCCTGACCCTCGAAGCCGGGGGCGACGTGGTCGGAGTTCTTGTCGATGACAACGGCGCACCTCGCGTGGGTGCGATGATCATGCTGCATCGCGGCCTTTCCGCCGTCATGACGAGACTCTCGGCGCGAACCGGAGCGGAGGGTCGCTATCGACTCGAACAGGTCCCCGCCGGCAGCTACGAGGCCATGTGTTTCCTGAGTCTCGACAATCCCCAGAGCCGTGTCTCCGCGCGCATCTCTGTCGAAAACAATCAGACGACGACCTTTAATTGCGATCCACCGGAAGGCGGGATCGATGTCAGCGGCCGACTCCTGCAAGCCGGCTCGACACTGCCCAATCGAGGCATGATCCTCGTTCCCGTCGACAGTCTCTCCGGCACGCCGTCGATGAGCGACTTCACCCAGACCTCCAGCAACGAGTCGGGCCATTACGAGGCCCGTGTCCAGCGCCCTGGGCCCTACACCGTCGTCGTGGATGGAGGCACGGGCTCGATCACGACGCAGATCGACGTTCCGGCGGGCGTCGAGAAGGCAACCGTGGACGTCGTCATCGAGTCCGGTCGTATCACCGGGACCGTTCGCGCCGCGGATGGCGCGGAGCTGGAACGGGTTTCGATCCAGAGTTTCCTCCTCGACGGCACGGGCGCGGCCCCGGGACTCCTCCCGGGAGCGGCGGCCCAGACAGGTGCCGGTAAGGATGGCCGATTCGAGGTTGCCGGTCTTCCCATGGGCGACTATCGAGTCGTCGCCATCGCGCCGCGTTACCAGGCTGCGGAACTCTCCCCGGTAAGCGTCGGTGACGGTGCGATACCGGACATCGAACTTGTCCTCGAGCTGAGCGACGTCGTCCGACTGCGGGTCACCGACCCCGAGGGCAATCCGGTGGCCGGAGCCTTCGTTTTCATCACCCCGAGCGATCTCCCGGAGGCGGCGGCGGTCAACGCCCAATCGGATATCAACGGGCGGGTGCGGCTGGGATCCCCGTCCGCCGGCTTGCTGGACGTTGTCGTCGGGGCGACGGGCTGGGCGATCACGACGACCCGGGGCGTCGAGGCACAGACGACGGATCAGGATCCGGAGATCGTCGTGTCCCTTCGTCGCGGCGGGCGGATTCGTCTATCCGTAACGACCGCGACCGGTGAGCCGGCCAGTTCCCAGCTGGTGACGGTGCAACCGCTCGAGTCGATCGTCGGGTTTCAGATGCGCACCTTCATGGAACCCAGTCCGACAACGGATGCCAGCGGGGTCGCACGGATCGAGCGACTTCCCGCCGGGACCTACCGTGTCGTCGTCGGCGAGGCGGTCACCACCGTCACCGTCACAGAAGGGGGCGAAACCGACACCGCGCTCCAACTCCCCTAGCGACTCGGGCGCTCATCTTGGGGCGTGGACAGACCTAGCGAATCCACCATAATGAGGGTGATTCCGGCGATATCGCCCCAGGCGACCATGGAGCTAGAGATGTCCGATCACCCAGATTTGCCTGCTGCCCTGACCGAACTCACCGAAGAGGAGCAGCTCTTTCGGGATGCGATCCGCGACTTTGCCATGGGCGAGATCGCCCCGGGCTCCCACGGGATGGACGAGAGCGGTCAGTACGCCGATGGGCTGCTTCCCAATCTGTTCGAGATGGGACTGATGGCGATCGATGTTCCGGAGGAACACGGTGGAACCGGCGGGACGTTCTTCCAGTCCTGTCTCGCCGTAGAGGAGATCTCCCGCGCGGACGCCGCCGTCGGCGTGCTGGTCGACGTGCAGAACACGTTGTTCAACAACGCCCTCTCTCGCTACGGAACCGACGCGCAGAAGGCGCACTACTTTCCGAAAATCGCTGCGGACCATGTCGCGGCGTACGCGCTGTCCGAAGCGGGGTCGGGCTCGGATGCATTCGCCCTGGCCTGTCGTGGCGAGAACGTCGCGGATGGCTGGAAACTGAACGGGCAGAAGCTTTGGATCACGAACGCCGCCGAGGCTCGTCTGTTCCTGGTCTTCGCCAACGTCGACCCCGCCAAGGGCTACCGGGGAATCACGGCCTTCCTCGTCGAGCGCGACGATGCCGGCTTTACCGTCGGCAAGCGCGAAAAGAAATTGGGCATCCGAGCGTCCAGCACCTGTGAGCTGATCCTGCAGGACTGCACCATCCCGGAGGACAGGGTGCTGGGCGAGGTGGGCAAGGGGTACAAGATCGCCATCGAGACGCTTAATGAAGGACGCATCGGAATCGGGGCCCAGATGTTGGGCGTCACCCAGGCCGCTCTCGATCATGCCTGTCGCTATTCGAAGGAACGCTCGCAGTTCGGCAAGACGATCAGCGAGTTCCAGGCGGTTCAGCACTCTCTGGCCCGGACGGCGACGGAACTGGAGGCCGCCCGATTGATGGTCTACAACGCCGCCCGTCTGCGAGATCGCGACCTCCCCTTCGTCAAGGAAGCCGCGATGGCGAAGCTTTATTCGAGCGAGGTAGCCGAACGCGCCACGTCGATGGCCGTGGAGATATTCGGCGGCTACGGCTACACGTCCGAGTATCCCGTGGAAAAACTCTACCGCGACGCGAAGATCGGCAAGATCTACGAAGGTACGTCGTTCATGCAACTGAACACCATCGCCAAGATGATCCTGGCCGACTAGACGGGGCTTGATATCCATGAACGACCTCTACCTGAGAGCCGCGCGGCGCGAGCCTGTCGAACGGTCCCCTATCTGGATCATGCGTCAGGCCGGTCGCTACCTGCCCGAATACCGTGCGGTTCGGCAGGAAGTCGATTTCCTGACGCTCTGCCGTACCCCGGAACTTGCCGCCAAGGTCACACTGCAGCCCATCGAGCGGTTTGGCTTCGATGCGGCGATCCTGTTCTCGGACATCCTCGTCATCGCGGAACCGCTGGGGATCGACGTCGCGTTCTCGCCGGGACCCGTCATCGAACGGCCATTGAGAACCGCGGCCGATATCGAACGACTGAGACACGACGACCCGCGGGAGTCCCTTGCCTACGTGATGGAAGCGATTCGCATCCTCCGCGGAGAACTCAAGGTGCCGCTCATCGGGTTTGCCGGTGCCCCGTTCACGCTTGCGGCTTACATGGTGGAAGGTAAGGGTTCGAAGAACTTCGCCACGCTACGTTCGCTCATGATCGCGGATTCTCCACTGGCCCATCGCCTCCTGGAACGCATCACCGAAACACTGGAGGTCTACCTCCTGGCCCAGGTCGATGCCGGCGCCCAGGCGATCCAGTTGTTCGATACCTGGGCCGGCCTGCTTGCCCCGGGGGAGTTCGGCGAGTTCTGCATCCCCTACGTCAAGCGACTGATTGAAAAAGTCCGCGAGCGGGGTGTACCCGTGACCTACTTCGCGATGGATGGCTGCCACTTGCTCGAGCGGCTCCCGGAGGTGGGGGCCGATGTACTCGGTATCGACTGGCGGACACCGCTCTCCATGGCTTCAACTCGCGTCGGCCGCCGGCACGCACTCCAGGGGAACCTGGATCCAACCGCATTGTTCGCACCGCCTGCCGCCGTCCGAGAAAGGACGACCGCCGTCCTCGAAGAAGCACGGGACCTTCCCGGACATATCTTCAATCTTGGCCATGGCATCCTCCCCGACACGCCGATCGAGTCGGTCGAGGCCGTGGTCGAGACCGTGCGCGCCACTGCGGAACGCTCGTGAGCATGGCGGATGTGGTCGTCATTGGAGCGGGTATCACCGGTCTCACGCTGACCGAGCGGCTGCAGCAGGCATTTTCCAAACGCAATCGCGGCGAATCCGTCATCTGCCTGGAGGCCTCGGACAGGGCCGGCGGACATCTTCGCAGTGACATCGTCGACGGGTATCTCTGCGAGTGGGGTCCCAGCGGATTCCTGGACAATGCGCCGGCCACACTAGAACTCGTCGATCGCCTGGGGCTGGGCGAGGACGTCTTGGTGGCCGACGACGTGTCCGCCCGACGTTACATCTTCAGAAACGGTCGACTGCGTGAACTTCCCTCAAAACCTCCGGCGTTGTTGACTTCGGGAGTCTTGCCGCTGACCGGGTTGCTGAGGATTTTCCTCGAGCCTCTGATCAAGGCCCGCCGACACGGGACCGAGGAATCGATCTACGAGTTCGTTCGACGTCGATTCGGAAAACACGCCGCGACGATTCTGGCCGATGCGATGGTATCCGGTGTTTTTGCCGGAGACACCCGCCGTCTCTCTCTCTCGGCCTGTCTGCCGATGGTGCAGGAGATGGAGATCGAACACGGGGGCATCATCAAGGCGATGGCTCGACGCCGCGGATCGAAATCGCCGACCCGTCAGAGGAGTTTTCGCCAGGGGATGGAACAACTCGCACGGGGACTTCAACGAAGACTCGGCCCGGCCCTGAAACTCGAGAGTGCGGTGGATACGGTCGCCGGCCTCGGTGCCCGGGGGTATCGCATCGTTCCGCAGAGTGGCGTCCCGATCGAAGCGGGCGTCGTGGCCCTCACCACGCCGGCCCCCGTGACGTCCCGGTTGTTGGGCCAGGACCTTCCCCAGCTGACAAGCGGGCTGGCATCCGTGCCTTACGCCTCGATGGTGGTGATCCATCTCGGCTATCACCGCTCGGCCATCGGAGACCTACCCCAGGGGTTCGGCTTCCTTGTTCCACGTAACTCCGGCATTCGCATCCTGGGTTCGATCTGGACCGACCAGGTGTTCCCCGAGCATGCCAATGACGGACGCTGTCTACTACGGGTGATGATCGGCGGTGCCCACGACCCGGAGGCCCACGATCTGGACGACGCCGAGTTACTTCGGATCGCTCGACGAGAAATTATGACGACGATGGGTATCGAGGCGGCACCGGTGTTCAATCAGATCCATCGGCATCGGCAGGCGATCCCGCAATACACCCTGGGCCACAAGAAGCGGCTCGCGGAATGGGAAACGATACTCAGCCAGCGACCGGGAATGCACCTGGCGGGAAGTTCCTACCGTGGTGTCTCCGTCAATGACTGCATCGTCGACGGCGAGCGTGTCGCGAGTCGGATCCTCCAGGCGATGGAAGAGCCTTCCTAGTCCCCGTCGATCATTCGACCGAGCCCACCCAGAATCGATCCCTCGCCCTTGGACTTCCCGCCGCGACTCGGCGCTGACGCGAAGATCCGATCGGCCAGTCGACTGAACGGTAGAGACTGAAGCCAGACGCGCCCTGGACCCTTCAGCGTCGCGAAGAACAGTCCCTCGCCGCCAAACAGCGCGGACTTGATGCCCCCCACGAACTTGATGTCGTACTCCACCGTCGGCTGGAACCCGACGATACAACCGGTATCGACTCGCAATCGTTCGCCGGGCTGGAGGGTGCGTTCGTACAACGTTCCACCGGCGTGGACGAAGACCATCCCGTCGCCTTCGAGGCGCTGCATGATGAAACCCTCGCCGCCAAACAGACCGGCGCCGATCTTCTTCTGGAAGGCGATCCCGATCTCCACACCCTTGGCGGCGCAGAGGAACGAGTCCTTCTGCGCGATCAGTGTGCCGCCGACATCGGGCAGTGCGATCGGCAGGATCTTGCCGGGATACGGTGCGCCGAATGCCACACGCCGCTTGCCGCTGCCCTGATTGCCGAAGACCGTCATGAACAGGCTCTCGCCGGTCAGGAGCCGTTTGCCCGCACCCAGCAGAGACCCGAGGACGCCGGTGGTCTTGCTGGAGCCGTCCCCGAAGATGGTCTCCATCTCGATCCCGTCATCCATGTACATCATGCCGCCGGCCTCGGCGATGGCCGCCTCCTGAGGGTCCAGCTCGACCTCGACGAACTGCATGTCATCGCCAAAGATCCGATAGTCCACGACGTGCATCTGCTCCATACGGAATCTCCTCTTGTCCTATTTGGGGCCCCGGAATGCCTAGGATACACCGGAGTTCGAGTCCCTATTCGGGTCTCGCGGCAAGGAATTGTCAGGACTATTTGAATCTGTTTGGATTGACCGACACTCGCTGTCACCGCTTTACGAAAAACGTATTTGAATTGGGGTTCTTCTGCGAATACATTCAAACTCAGAGGAGCCTGAATAGTGATGTCCAAAGAATCCGGTATGACATTAGTCGAGATAATGGTGGTGGTAGCGATAGCAGCCCTAGTTGTTTCTGTTGTAGTCGTCTATTCGCTCCCCTGGATTTCCAAGGAGACCATGCGATCCACCGCGTTCGATGTGCAGACCTACCTGCAGTTGGCCCGCATCGAGGCGGTCAGTCGCAATCGGGACGTCCGCTTCGTCATCGACACGGACAACCGCCAACTGGCGGTCTGGGACGGCATGACCACCGCCTCGACGGTGGATGACGAACTCCTCTACCTGGCCCCCATCTCCGATTCCATCGATTTCGCCAACCCGCAAGTCGGGGCCGCCGTCACGCTCTCGCAGATCGGTGGCAGCGACGAATACCAATGCATCTTCTCGTCCGACGGCACGGTCGGCACCGGTGCCGGTGGCGCCGTGATGGTCTTTGGCGGTGACGAGTACGGAAAAGTCTCGGTCTTCGATGCCGGTGGCATTCAGGTCGAGAAGTGGAGTAATGGAGCGTGGCATGTCGGTGGTTAGAACCATTTCCAAGCAGGAAGGCTTCTCGCTGGTCGAGGTCCTGGTCGCACTGTTCCTGATCGGGATCGGCGTGCTGGCAGCCGCTCCGATGTTCGTCTACGCCATCCAGGGAAATGCGGTGGGTGCGGACTTCGGAAGAGCCGGCGCCCTCGCCGTCGAGCGCATGGAGATCCTCCGCTCTCAGGACTATACGATCCATGTGGCCGGCGGGAGCCTCAGCACCAACGTGACGGGCTACTTTGACAGCAGCGATCCGGAATACATCGTCCGCTGGGCCGTTCGCGACAATATCACCCCCGTCGGCACCAAGACCATCGTTGTCCGCGCCACTGCGGTCGGGCGACGGGTCGGACGTAACAAGCAGGTACAACTCGCCACGGTACGAGGAGGCTGATGATGAGACTCCCCAGAAAAGGCGAATCCGGCTTCACCATGCTCGAGATGCTTATCAGCCTCGCGGTTCTGTCGATGGCCATGAGCGGTCTCGCCAGTCTGTTGGTCCAGAACTCCCGGATCAACAAGCAGCAGCAGATGACGGCTGAGGTGCAGGCCAACGCACGAAACTGCCTATCGCTTCTGGTACAGCGCATGCGTAGCGCCGGTTGGAATCCGAGTAACGACATCAGCGTGGGTACCTTGACCCTGGATGCCGACCTCTCCGATGACGACAGCGAGATCGAGATCTTCGCCGACCTGACGGCCGACGGAGATACCGACGAGGCCGACGAACAGGTGTTCATCCGTCACGATGCCAGCGCCGGCGCGATCGTGTGGCGACGAGACAACGATGTCCTGACGCCGTTCAACACCGTCGCGGTCAACATCAGCAACGACGCCAATGGTGACGGCACGATTGAACCGATGTTCACACCGGACTCGGTCACCGCTCCGACCATGGTCACGATCCAGGTAACCGCCGTATCCCCTGTGCCTGATCCCATATCGGGCGATCTGATCCGTTACACCGTAAGCAGCGACGTCGTCCTGAGAAAGAACATCTAATGCCAAATACCATCAAACGCATCCTGCCCAGGAAACAAGACGGCAGCATTGACGAGCGCGGATCCGCGTTGGTCATGGCCATCTTTGTTCTCGTTCTACTGACGACGATCGGTTCAGCCTTGTTGTTTGTCAGCCAGAACGAAGTTCGCATGAGTGGAGCCGACACCAACAGCAAGGCGTCGTTCTATATTGCGGAGGCCGGCCTGGAGGCGGGCCGGATGACGCTGTACAACACGAACGAGGGCGAAAGTTTCGACGACGACCTGGCCGCCGCGGCCGACGACGGGACGTTTGATTTCAGCGTCTTAACGATTTCCGCGACCTACGGATCCGACGGCGACGTCAATGGGTTCACCTACGGAGCGGACCAACCGCTGATCGGGCCCGTTGCCTTTGGAGACGGATATTTCGTCGCGTTCCTGACCAACGATATCGTCGACGAAGCGATAGACCCCCTCCTGGATACGAACGAACGGGTCGTGCTGACCGGTGTCGGCGCCGGCCCCGACGGATCGTTCGAAGTCGTTCAGGCGATCATCGAGATTCGCGACCTGTTGCCACCGACCCCGCCGGCGGCCGTGACGCTGCTCGGGCCGACGCCGTTTTTCGACAGTGGTGACTCCTCGGCCAAACGGTATGTCGGTGACGACTGCGACGGTACTGGCGTGCCCGGCTATTACGTACCGGCGCTGGGAGCGATCGGCGCTTCCGCCGAAGCGTCTGGCGAAGCGGGAATGCACACCAACCCAGACTACGAGGCCAACGGTCTGCCGGATAGTGACACCTTTGCGGACCTGACCGACTGGTCCAGCGAACCCGCCCTGGGAGTCTACGGCGCCGACATCGATCCAGCTTGGAACGTTTGCACCAACCTCCTGGAGTACGTCGACCTTGTCCGCGAGAGTGCCGATGTGGTCTGCACGCCACCGGCGGCCTGCGCGTGGCCGGCGTCGTCACCGGATCGGGTGGTCTTCATCGACGGCGACTGGACCATCGGACCAGGAGTCCAGGACGGACTTCTGTTCGTCACCGGCCAGCTGAACTTGCACGGTCAGGCCACCTGGAATGGCTTGATCTTCGTCGTTGGCGAGGGGAGGATGGTCGCCTACGGCGGCGGCAATGGAGAGAAGTCCGGCTCCACGATCGTGGCCGACATCGCGGGCCCCGACAATATCTTCGGCAACGCCGACGACTGCACCGGCGGCGACGGTGGCTTCGACTCCGTTCACTACGATGACGCCGGCGGTGGCAACAGCGACACGGTCTACTGCTCCGTCGACATCGAAGCGTCGATGCCGATTCCGCCCTACGACATTCTGGAATTCCGCCAGTATTGACCGGAGATAGAGGCCCCAGATGAATGCGTCGCAACGACTCCGTTCGCAGCGGCAGCCTGAGCGCGGCTCGAGCATGGTCGTCGCGATTTTCGTGCTCGCTATGGTCACAACGCTCGGCGTTGCGCTGCTCTTCCTAACCCGGAATGAGACGCAACTCGCTCAGGCCGACACTCGCTCGAAGCGGGTCTACTACGTCTCCGAGGCCGGACTCGAGGACGGCCGAGCCACCGTGGCCAATGACAACCGCTTCTCTGCGAACCCGAAGAGCTACAACGAGGAGTTGGTCTCGGCGTCCGGAGGGCTTCTCGGAAATGGCTCCTTCGACTTCGACCCCACCCGGGTACGTGCGGTCTACGACTCTGCCGGCAACGTCACCGGGTTCACCGGCTACGGTGACGACGTCCCGATCCGCTCCAGTACCGCCTTCGACGACGGCTGGTATGTCGCGTTCCTCACCAATGACCCGGTCGACAACGCTCTGAACCCGCTCATCGACACCAACGATCGATTGATGATCTCTGGGATCGCCGCCGGTCCCGATCGTTCGTTCGAGGTGGTGGAAGCGGTGGTCGAATTCAATGAGCTGTTCCCGTCCCTCCCGGCGACCATCACGATCCTTGGACCCAACGCCCAGTTTCAGGGTGGCAACAGCAACGCCAAGGCCTATCTCGGCGACGACAGCGGTGCCCATTGCCCGAATGGCGTTCCGGGCGCATCGGTCCCGGTGGTCGGTGTCATCGGCGGCACGTCAAAAACCAGCGCCGAGGCGGGCGTGAGCAAACCGAACAACTACGCGACGGACTACGGCAATGTCGTCGGAACCGATACGGTCTCCGACCTGGTTCCCCTGGGCGTCGACTCTCTCTGGACCGACTGCGACCGGACCGTCGACTTTGCGCGACAGGTCAGAGATGCCGCCGACCTGGTCGGCGATTCGACGACGCCGCTCTCGGATCTCGGGACTCCCGGGAATCCGAAGATTGTCTTCATTGACGATAACTACGAGATCTCCGGCAACTTCAGCGGCGCCGGACTGCTGTTTGTTTCCGGAACGTTCGAGTTCGACGGCATGGCCGACTGGACCGGCGCCATCTTCATCATCGGAACCGGTCAGTACATCCGCACGGGCGGCGGCAACGGCGACATGCTGGGTGGCGTGGTCGTGGCCAACGTCTCGGGACCGGACCTCAGTCTGTTTACCGGCGACGACTGTTCGGGCGACGATGGTATCAAGCCCAGTTCGGACGACGGCATGGCCCAGGCTTCCTTCGACACCAGCGGTGGTGGCGGGTTGACGACGGCCTACTGCAGTGACGCCTTTGCCAACCTGCAGGCGGCGCGGCCTCTGGACATCGTCTCATTCCGACAGCACTGACGCTTCGTCTATCACACGACGTGCGGCGTCGGCATGCGGCCCCTCGCCGGGAGAGAGTCGCAGGAACTCCCGCATCGCGGCAGCGGCGTCGCCTGACTCTCCCCGCTCGTGAAGCAACTTACCCTTGAGGTAGTAGGCGGGAGCGTGATTGCGGTCGAGTTTGAGGGCCTGCTCGACGCGCTCCAGCGATTCGTCGATCCGCCCACTCCGGGCCAGCACGTCCGCAAGCGCGTAGACACCCTTCACGTATCTGGGCGCCGACTCGACCAACGCCTCGAGCCGGCGGAGGCCCTGACGCCGCAAACCCAACTCGAACTCGAGATGACCGGCATTGGAGCGGGCCTCGAGCAACTCGGGGGCGGCCTCCAGCGCACTCCGGTAGTGACGCATCGCAGCCTGCCGTCTACCGTGCGTCTCGTAGGCTGCCGCGAGATTGTTATGGGCCAGAGCGAAGCCGGGACTCAACTGCACGGCCCGTTCAAATTCACGGGTCGCCTCCTGCTGACGGCCGTCGCGATACCTGGCCAGGCCGAGGTTGTTGCGCACCAGCGCCGAATTGGGCGACGTCTTCAGCATGTTCTCGAAGAGCAGAGTGTCCGATCGCCAGACACGACTCCTTGACGCACTCTGCGCAGTAAACAACAGCAGGATAACGGTGACGACCGCCAGCGCCACACGGCGCAGCCGCGCGATGCCAAGATCGACTGCCGCCTGGATCGCGACACCGGTCAAGATCGCCAATCCCACGGACGGGATGTACAGGAAGCGATCCGCCAGTAACACGTCGCCGAAACGACCGAACGCGTAGACCGGTGCCTGACTCACGACGATCCACAGGATCCAGAACGTCACCCGACGGGACCGTCGACGGCTGTAAATCACAACCGCCGCGACGATGGCGATAAAGACCAGACCCAACAGTGCGCGCGCGGAAAACAGGCTTGTGACCGCAGGATCCGGGTAATGGGCATCCAGCGGGAAGGGAACGATCAGGAGCATGCAATAGCGGGCGAAGACAAACCAGGCGGTCGCAAGCCAGCTCAACGGATCCAGCGTGAACAGGGCCTGCCCGCCGTCGCCCAGGACCCGCATGCGCGCCAGGAAATAGAGGGCCGCTGCCGGGACGAAGGGGAGGGCCGCCGACAGCGCGCGGAAAACTCGACGTCGCTTCGACGTGTCTTTCAGGTAAACATGAAGCGCCACGAGCGCGGGCAGCATGATCGCCATCTCTTTCGAGAACAGCGCGACCAGGAACAGCAGCGCGGCCAGCAACCCGCGACCAGCCCGTGGCCAGTTCTCGGCGTGGAGATAGACCGAAAACGCCGCTAGCAGGAACAGCCCACCGAGCAGATCCGTTCGCCCGGAAATCCACGCCACGTTCTCAACATGAACCGGATGGACTGCGAAGAGGGCGCCGGCGATGAACGAGCTCAGTTCGCCCAGCCCCTCCCGTTTCGCGATGCCGAAGACCAGTCCGCAGCAAAGAAAATGGATCAGGAGGTTGGTAAGGCGGTACCCGATCGGATTGTCGCCCCAAACGCCGTGGTCCAACGCATAGGTCAGTCCCACCGCCGGTCGGAAGAAGGCGCGAAACCGGTCGTGTCGGTCGTCGGTCTCCCAGAAACTCTTGCTGACGATCTCAAGCGCTCGGGAGGGATCCTTCACCAGACCGTTCTCGGCGATCAGTGGACGGTCGTCCCAGACGAACTCACCGCTGAGGCTGACGCCGAAGGAGACCAGGACCAGCGCCGCCAATGCGACCCACGATCCTGCCGATTTTATGGACCCCCGGGACATGGGTTCCACACTAGGTCCAGAACCGGTATTCGGTCAACTTTCCATGATATTTCGTCGGTTTGACCGTTGCCGGTCGAGGACCCTAGATTTGATGGGGTTGGGAAACGTGGCGGGGTAAGACCCGTCGAGTGCGATCTTCAAGGGGACGGGCATGTACATCCGTTGTGCAGGTTGTTTCTCATCGACGTGGGTCCAGTCACTGGTCCCCGGTGAGGCGGCCTCGACGGTCGAGTGCAAATCGTGCGGGCTGGACTACAACCTCTTCAACGTCGGTGAACTGGGTGTCGAAGAGACGGAACAGTATGAGCGCGCGCAACAGTTCGCCGAGTTCAACGGCATCGACCTTCCGAGTGCCTACTCCGTGCTTCTCGGCGTCATGGAACTGGATGACGCCAAGGAACATCGACGCCAGATCGCAGGGGCCGTTCCCGACGCCCCTGCCGAATCCTCGGACGTCGCAGAAGAGGTCACGAACGCCATCGATGCCGCGATGGCAGTGGTCGAAGAACCGCCCACGATCACCGAGACACCGACCCACAGCGACCCCAAGAACTACGACTCCGATTTCGAACCCGCCGTCATGAACGGTGACCTTACGGTTGAGCAGGCGAAGGCTCGCGGGAGCCGTGTGGCACTCGTCCACCGTCTCGCCCGACGTCACTCGCTCACACGAGAACTCGCCGGCGACGTCGCGGACAATCGTCTCTCTCTGGCGGAAGCCCGCCGACGCCGTCAGTCGTCGGACGAGTTGGTCGTTCCCAAGAATGAGGACGTCGCGTTCCGCATGGTGCGAAATCAGCTGATGCTGGGTGTCTGGGTCATCGCCCTGTTGGCACTGGCCGCCTACGGCTACAAGAACTGGCGTATGTCCGTCGAGGATTCGCTGTTCGAGAACGGACGCGAAGCGCGTCGAGCTGCTGCCATCGCAGAGGCCGAAGAACTCGCAAGGAAACAGCTCGACGATATCGAACTTCCCGATGACCGCGTTCACGTGGTCACCGACTCGTTCGGAAACGTGACACGCGTCGAAGGCCCCGACCCCCTTTCGGTCCTCCGGACGTTCTGCAAGTCCGGAACCAACGTCACGCGATTCGAGCCGATCGAACTGGTTGACGCGATTCCACCCAGCGCCGGACGCCGCGTCGGGATCTTTCGCGATCGGCACGATGTCACTCAGCGTTTCGCGATCCGCATCGAACGGGGTGACCGATCATGGCTGGCCGGCGACGGCACAGTGCCCGTTCCGATCACGCCGGCTCCACCCTCCCCACTCAACGCCAAGGGGATCGCAGCCTACTGACCGATCGGTCGCGTCTGCGCTACCCTCGTCACGGATCCGTTCTCGATCCGTGAGGGCTGAACGATGGAATCGCTCCAAGATCGCACCGTCTGGGTGACGGGTGCCTCGTCCGGCATCGGCCAGGCCTGTGCCGGACTCTTCGCCGCGGAAGGCTGCAGACTCCTGGTGGTCGCGCGTCGTCGGGAACGACTCGAGACGCTTCAGAATGAGTGGACCCAACTCGGCGCGCCGGAAGTCCGCATCGAGAGTCTCGATGTCCGGGATCCAGAGGGGGTGCAGGCCCGTCTCGGTTCGCTGCCTGCTGCCTGGGCAACGCCCGAGGTCCTGATCAACAACGCCGGACTGAGTCGCGGTCTGGCAGGCCTACAGGACGGCGAGATTCGCGACTGGGAAGAGATGATCGACACGAACGTGAAGGGTCTGCTCTACGTCGATCGGGTTGCCGCTCCGAAGATGGTCGCCGCAGGTCGCGGCACGATCGTCCACATCGGCTCGATCGCGGGACGACAGGTCTACCCCGGTGGCAATGTCTACTGCGCTTCGAAGTATGCCGTCCGGGCGATCACCGACGGGCTCCGCATCGATCTTCTCGGCAGCGGCGTTCGAGTCACAAGCGTCGACCCCGGTCTCGTGGAGACGGAGTTCAGCGAAGTCCGTTTTCGAGGGGACCTCGAGAAGGCGAAGAAGGTCTATGACGGGCTCCAGGTGTTGACGGCGGAGGATGTGGCGGAAGTGGTCCTGTTCGCCGCAACCCGTCCGCCACACGTGGTCCTGGCCGAGTCTCTGGTTCTTCCACTCTGTCAGGCGGCGGCCACCCATATTCACCGGGAATAGCGTGGATTCGAGCCGATCTCGCGGACGCCGCTTGACCCGGAACCGTACCCTGACGTAGACCCAGGGTATGTTCCTCTTTCTGATCCTCGGTGCGCTGCTTCAGACGCCTGACGAGGAGACGCCTCGCCCGTCCCGGATCGTCGAACAGGCAGAATCGAGTTTGGCCCAGCTCGACATCACCCTCCTCGGACCACCCGAACGGATCGCCGAGGTCACCCGCGACGATCTCGTCATCCGACTTCAGGGGGAGAAGATCCCCGAGTTCACCCTGGACCGACACTGCGATCCGGGATCTCTGGTCGAACGATCACGCCCGCGTCGTCGTAAGGCCGACTCCGTCGGAGACTCGACTGCCGCCACCGCGACTCCCCCACGGGGCAGCTACCTGCTTTTCTTCGACCAACAGCAGTTGACCCAGTCCGGTCGTCATCAGGCGCTGAGACTGGCCCGCGACCTCGTCGTTGATCTCGCGGGTCCCGAGTCCCGTGTGATGCTCGTCTCCAACGCCGCCGAGCTCAAGGTGATCCAACCCTTCACGAACGATACGACGACGCTGCTGGACGGGTTGGATCGTCTGGCCGCAGATCGGCGGCAATGGGATTGGGTCGCCGAGGGTGAGGAGATTCGGGTGGGCGAGGTGATTCGAGCCCTCAACGATGCCGACGATCTCCATCGTGCCATCGGCCTGGCCCGCGACCACCAGAAAGAAGAACTCTGGCGTGCCAACCGGAGTTTCCGGCGACTGGGCATCAGCCTGGCCCCCCTGAAGGACGGCCCCAGCCCGAG
Source organism: Acidobacteriota bacterium (assembly GCA_029861955.1). NCBI lineage: Bacteria > Pseudomonadati > Acidobacteriota > Acidobacteriota bacterium. The sequence goes on along the minus strand of JAOTYK010000019.1, from coordinate 64,794 downwards.
GGCGGTCCTCTATTTCGCCGACACCCTCCGTTCCAACCCGGGACATCACTACCTCTCGTTCTTTGGCTCGTCGGTCCAGCGCGAACACTCGGCGCTCGGCCTGGTGGGGACCGGGGCGGAAACCGGCGGACTGGCCTACAACGATGTCGTGAACACCGCGGCGGCCAATGGCATTCGGGTCTACATGATCCAGAGCGAAGGGCTCGTTTCCGGGAGCGACCGTACAAGGATCACGTCGCGAGCCGCAGCGGTGACGCTCAGTGTCGGCAACTCGTCGATGGTACGGGTTCGCGACACGCAGAAGACCATGCGAAACATGGCAGCGGAGACCGGTGGCGAGGCGTTCCTCAACGGCGTTCAATCGCACACGATCCTCTCGCGTATCGACGAGGACGCGTCGTGCCTGTTCGTCGTCAGCATCCCCACGAAGGATCTGCCACTCGATCGTCCGATGCGTGTCGATGTCGACGTCCGCAAGGCGGGCGTCACAAGTCGCGTCCGGGGTCGTCTGGTATTGCAGAGTGCCAAATCCCGTCAGCGCTCCAGGCTACTTCAGGCCTTCAGCGCTCCGGGGACACTTTCGGACCCGTTGGACATCGAAGCCGGAGTCATCCCTCTCGGCTACGAGGAAGGCGGCTTCCGTGGTCTGTTGCAGATTCGCATCCCCGCAGTGGCATTCCCCGGCTCTCGCTGGGACGTCGGGGCTTCGGTGGTCAATCGGCAACGGGTTCGAGAAGAGATGTCCCGTCAGGTCACTCTGACTCGACCGGGATTGCCGCTGGTGGTCGAACACGAGATCACGTTTCGCCCGGGAGATTCGAAGGTCGTCGCCGTCGTGCAGGAGGCGACGACCGGACTCGTCGCTTCCCGTGAATTCGTCGTGAACTGGCCCAACCTTCGGTCGGGCGCTCCCGGCCTCGGCCCCGTCGCGGTCCTGCAGCCGCTCCAGGCTGCGTTCATTCGCGGCGAGGAGACCCGTGGCGAGGGGTCCCTGTCCGGCGACGGCACGCGGCCGCTCTTCTCCGACCGGCCTACCGCGCTGATCGGGTTTGTCTGCCGAGGACGTAGCGGCGGCGCCGGTTGGTCGGTGGAGCGTTCGCTGGTCGGCGCAGATAGCGTCGACTATAAGCCGATCGCGCTGGCCGCCGACGCACCCCGTTGTGCACAGATCCGAGATGTGATGCCGGCGGATCAATTCGGCGACGGCCAGTACACGTACAGCATCCGACTGGTCCGTGACGGTGAGACGCTGGAGAGCGCCACGATGGGTTTCCGAGTCCAAACTCGGTGACCCAACAATGAGTTGGCGCAGCCGGCCGCGCCGTCTATGATCTTGGGCAGCATGCGGGTTGAACAATGAAACTCATGGGTTTGCACCGACCGGTGGCGGTCCTGATGATCGCCCTGGTCGCTCTATCCTCCGTTCCGGCCCAGGAGGAGCCCGCCTCCACCCCTCAGAAAACCGACGTTTTCGAGCGAACGACCTCCCGACTGGTTCAGATCGATGTCAGCGTCACCGGTCCGGCCGACGCCATCGTCGATCTTGCGCGCGAGGACTTCCAGATCTTCGTCCAGGGCAAACCCATCGACCATTTCACCGTGGACCCGATCTGCGATGTGGATGAATACCTGACCGCCAACAAGAACAAGAAGAGTCCACGCCGAGCGCCGAGAGCGACCGAGCCGGCACCGCCGGAAGAGATCCGTTCGACGGCGCCAATACGGGCCGCGGCGACCTATCTGCTCTACTTCGACCAACATCATCTGACCATGGCAGGTCGCCAGGGCTCGATCGACGCCGCCCGCGAGATCCTCCCTGATCTACTGGGAGACGGCGACCAGGGCCTGATCGTCTCTGCCGGAAAAAACATGGCGACGATCGTCCCGCTGACCGACGACCTCGATCGACTCCTCGCAGGGCTGGACCGACTGGAGGCGGACCGTGACCAGTGGGACCCGTACCCCTACCAGGAGCTCAGTCGGATCAACGAACTCATGAACGTCCTGCAAGACATCAGCGGCCAGGAGCGGGCGATCGCCCTTGCCCGCGAGTACCAGCGAGAGGAACAGTGGCTCAGCGAGAAAGCGCTACGGTTGTTCGGCTTCAACCTGACCCGGCTGACCGACCTACCCCACCCGAAGGCCGTCATCTATTTCGCCGACACGATGCGGGCCAATCCGGGCGAGCACTACATCAGCTTCTTCTCCAGCGCGAGCCGAGGGGCCAACGACACCGATCGCGCCTTGCAGGGCATGAAGCAGGCCATGGACCAGGGCGCCTTCGGAGCCCGCAACCCCTTCGACCGAGTCTTGACCGAGGCCGCGGCCCACGGGGTGCGTGTCTACACCATCGAGGCCCAGGGCCTGACCTCCCCCGACATCATGACCGGAGTGGGCAGGTCCGGCGTCGCGCCCGGCAACCTGACACGGACCCGACGGGTGGTCGACGCCCAGAATAGCCTTGTCTCCATGGCGCACGAGACCGGGGGCGAGGCCTACCTGAACGGAATTCGCGGAAGACGCATCGCGTCCGATATCCGTGCCGACATCTCGTGCATGTACCTCCTCAGCTTCGACGCCGGAACGCTGGCACGGGACCAACCACTGCCCATCGTCGTTCACGTCAGCCGAAAAGGTGTCAAGCCCCACCACCGCGGTCAGATCGTCGTTCAGAGCGAAGAGTCCCGAAAGACCGGCCAACTCCTGGCGGCGTTTGCCTCGCCTGAGACCACGACGGCCGCGCAGGCCCTTCGCACGTCCGTGATCCCGATCGGGTTTGAAGACGGTCGCTTCGTAGCAATGGTTCAGCTCTCCATCCCCCCGTCCTTGTTGAACGGAGCGGTCTGGGATATCGGCACTTCACTCGTCGCCCGGGAACAGGTGCGCGCGGACGACTCCGCACGGATCACCATCTCGGGAGCCGGCGTACCGGTTATCTTCGAGACCCAGTTCCGTTTTCGACCGGGCCCCTTCGAGCTGATCTCCGTGGCTCACGAATCCACCGGCGACGAGACCCTGACCGGTCGCTACACGGGCGAATGGCAATCCCCCGGGCGTTCGGAGGTTTCGCTACATGCGATGACCGTCTTACAGCCGGGTAATGGCCTGTTTCTTCGAGACGGCAAGTCCCGCAACGGTGGCTCGCTGGTTCGTGACCGTAAGACTTTCGCTCAGACCGAGCGGCCGACGGCGGTCATCGGACTTATCTGTGCCGGTAACGCCGTGAAGGGACCTCTCACCTTGACCCGACACATCGCCGGCGATGACAAGGTCCCGTTTCCGGAGATGACGATCGACGTCTCCGACGATCGTTGTGTCCAGTTCCGAGATTTCATCCCGCCTTCTACCATGACCGAGGGACGATTCGACTATCAGGTCGAGGTCAAAGATGGAAAGAACCATCTGATCCACGAGGGATCGTTGCCGCTCTACGTCGCAGGCGATGAATCGGACGTCCGTCCCTGACGCGATCTCAGATACAGGGGACCAGCGGAATCACCTTCGGGCGCGGGCGCAGCTTGTCGACGAGCGCATCCACACAATCCGGGTCGAGACTGATTCCGCGACTCTTCTTGAGTAACCCCAGCGCCTGAGTGGCGTCCACCGTCTGGGTGACCTTGCTGCTGGTCATCGCGTCAAACACCTCGGCGACGGCCAGCACCTTCGCCGCCCGTGGGACGTCGTTTGCGTCACGCTCGTAGTAACCCGTCCCATCCGGTCGTTCGTGATGGTAGAGGATCGTATCGTTCACCTCGGGGTCGGGATCGAGTGCGTTCAGGATGGCCGCACCTCGGCGGGTGTGGGTGCGCATTAGACGCATCTGCCCGTCCTCCAGGGGACCCTGGTGATGGAGGATATCCAGAGGGAGTGCGACCTTGCCGATATCGTGCAACATCGCAGCTCGCAGCAGACAGGAGATCTCGTGAGGACTCAGACCGAGTCCATCCGCGATCATCGCGCAGAAGGTCGTCACTCGCTCGGCGTGGCCGGGCTCGAAGGCGTCTCGGCTATCGGCCCAGTCTGCGACCCTCGCGGCAACCTCGAGGTACGGCCCCAGAGGTAACTGCGACTGCGGGACCCGTCGATTGAGAAGCCCACCCAGACGCCGCATCAGTCCGCCGGAGGCCTTCGCCTCGGATCGATTCGGGGATCGGGGCTCGTCCCAGGCACGACGGACCGCCACGTCCTTCTGGATCACCTGTTTGACCCGGATGAGGGCGTCGACCCGAGCCAACAACTCCACATCGGTGAACGGGCTGGCGATCCGATCGATCAACCGATCGTTGAGATGGGTGTCATTGAAGAATTCCTCTTCGCGGTGGATGAAGAGAAGCGGCGCAGGGAACCCTCGGCTCTGCCCCCCGGCATGCCGGAGAATCGCCGAGGTCGAATCGGAATGGGCCACGACCAACTCGGGCCGCATCTCACGTTCGGCCCCGTGCCAGCGCTCCACCGAGCGCTCGACGGCCACATGGTGACCGTCCAGCCTCAACAGGCTGCGCATGTCTTTGGCCTGCTCTCGATTGGGCGCCACCACCAGAACGTTTGCCATCGCCATCCTCCGACTGGCCTGGCCTACCCTGAGAGACTTCGGTCCGCCGACAAGATGGCGAAAATCCAGACAAAACAGGAAGGCAGGACTCTTCCAAATATAGGTCCTGCCACAAAATTGTCACGCCCGTCGTCGAACGAGACCCTCAGCCCGGTCGAGGATCCAATCGGCCGCCCAGAAACGTGGTTTTCCCGCCTGCCAGAACCCGCAATGCCCCCCTGACGAGGCCAGGGTGACCTGGAGCCGGCCTTCCCAGGGGCGGCCCTCGAACATCTCCCAGGGCACGAACGGGTCGTTCCTGGCGGACAGAATCGCCCCTGGCCGCTCCAGCCGACTCAGGACCGGATCCGCGCTGGCGTGGGAGTAGTACGCCTCGGCGGACGGGAAACCGGCGTCGGGGGCGGTGTAGAGGGCGTCAAATCGTCGGACCGACCCGATCTCCCGCCGGGAACGGAGCGGGACGGGCAGCGGACGATGCAGGGCGATCTGCTTCAGCTGATTGCGGAGACGGCGAACGTAGTGCCACTGATAGGCCCGATTGGGAGGTGCCTCGATGGCCGTCGCGCAGCGGTCCAGGTCCACGGGCGGGTTGACGGCGACCACCGCGTCCGGCGACGGACTGTCGCCTGGAACGGCGGCGTGTCGCAAGACGACGTTGCCGCCCAGAGAGAAACCGGCCGTGACGTAAGGCCGGGACCCCGCGACCGAATCGAGCCAGCGCAGCACACAGCCGACATCATCGCTCTGGCCCGCGTTGTAGAACGTCGACGCCAGAGCCTCGGTGCCTCCACAGTTTCTCAGGTTCATGCGCAGAACGCGCCAGCCCGCGACGAGGGCCACGTTGGCGGTTCGACGCATGTAGGCGGAGTCTGCCGAGCCGGCCATCCCGTGTACGAGGATCAGCGTTCCCCGCAGACGGCCCACGGGGCGGTGGTCCAGCACCTGAACCGAGCTGGCATCGGAGACGGCGATCACCCGAGGTTTACCGGGCGACTGAACCTGACGTCCCCGTGATAGCGAGGGCACGACCGTCTGAAGATGGGGACCGGGAAGCCACCAGACCGGCCGATAGGCCGTCGGGTCGTTCGGCGGTCGTCCCACCTACTTCAGGCAGCGGGCAATGACGACGGTGATGTCATCCGCGGGAGGGGCACCGTTCGTAAAACGATCGACATCCTTTACGATCTCCTGGACGATATTGGCAGAGGACTCGTCGCGGAGACGCTTCAGCAGCTCTGCGAGACGATCGTCGCCGTACTCCTCCTCGTCGGGCGACTCGGCTTCCGTCACGCCATCGGAGAAGATCGCCAGCAGGTCACCGGGCTGGAGGGTCACGCGCGCCTGCTGATAGCCGAGCTCAGGCAGAACGCCCAGGACCGTACCCTGGGGATCGAGGGTCTCGATCTCGCCGGACTCGCGCAGTAACAGCGGCGAGTTGTGACCTGCGTTGCAGTAATTCAGTTCGCGGCTTGCGGCATCGAACATCGCGAAGAACATCGTCACGAATCGATTGGTCGGGGTGTTCTTGTAAACACTCTGGTCGAGTCGGGTCATCATCTCCGCGAGGTCACACGGGCGTTCCGCCAGGATCCGGACCGCGGCCTGCAGATTGGTCATCACCAACGCGGCCGACATCCCCTTCCCCGCGACATCCGCCAACGTGACGCCCAGCCGGCCATTCTCGTAGGGGATGTAATCGTAATAATCACCGCCAACCGTGCGGGAGGCCTGGTTGTGACCCGAAATATCGAATCCTTCCAGACACGGCGCCTCACTCGGTAGGATTCCGCTCTGGATAATGGCCGCCTGCTGGAGGTCCTGGGTACGAACCTGCTCGCGTCGTTCCAGCTCGACGAATCGCTCGTGCTCGATTCGAATGGCCGCGATGTTGGCGAGCACCGTCAGCAGGTTGAGATCGTCGGGTGTGAACTCCCTGACGAATGACTTGGAATCGAGGTAGATCAGACCGATCACTCGATCCTCTGTCTGAAGCGGCACCGCCATCATGGTCTGAATCTGCTGCTCGAAGATACTGACCTGGGCCTTCAACGCCTCGTCCTGCTGAAGGTTCCGAACCAGAAGCGAGGTCTTTTCCTTGATCACGCGATCGCGAACCGTGGTGCTGATGCGAAACCCCTCGCCGTGGACCGCGCGACTCACGAGACTGTCACCCTCAAGGGTCAGGAGGATGCCACGCTCGGCATCCACCGCCTCGATCGACAGTCCCAACACATGGGGAAACAGATCCTCGAGCGGCATTCGATCGGCCAGCAGTCGACCGGCACGAATCAGTACCTGGACTTCCGAGGTCTGGAAGATCTGCCGTTGCAAGACCTCACCCGCCAGAGGACGCGACGTCTGCTGTTCCGGTGGGACCGTCCCCTCGGCGGAAATCAAACCCTCGAGGCTGGTCATGACCGTCGCGTCGGGATTGATATCGACGCCGGCCTCCTGCACGAACTCGAAGTTCTCGGAGAGTTCCTCCCCCTCCTCGACAAGCGTCATGGCCAGGTGGCCGGCGACGATGCGATCGCGAGGTCGCAGCAAATGCTTGGTGGTGATCCGAGTATCGTTGAGGAAGGTGCCGTTCTTGCTCTTCAGGTCCTCGATCCACCAGCCACTCTCGTCATGAGTGAACGAGACGTGCTGCCGCGAGAGACTTGCGTCTTCCGGGTAACTGAGATCGTTGGTGTGAGCACGCCCCAGGCTCATGACGTCGCCTTGCATCGAGACGCGGCGGGTTTCTTTGTCCGACCCGTGGACGACCAATTCGAACGGCATTCGGCGACCCCTATTTATCGAGGTAAGTATAAAGGCCCAGCTGGCGACGGTAGCTTTCGGCCAGCCCGGTCGCCTCTTCGGGCGACATATCGTCGGCTCTTGCCGCCTCTTGAAGGCGGGTTTCGACCTGTTCGATCAAATCGGAACCGGAATAACCGAAACAGCGCAATGTCTCCGCGGCCGTCTCGCCGGTCGACGTGTGGGTCGTCCGGACCTCTCCGTTCCGGTCGAGTTCCACGGAAAAATCGTGAACACACCCGAAGAGATTGTGGAGGTCACCCATCGTTTCCTGGTAGGCCCCAACCAGCATGAATCCAAGATAGTACGGTTGGCCGTTGATGACGGGATGAAGATCGAGCGCACCCTTGATCTTCCGCGGGTCGACGAACTTGTCGATCTCGCCGTCGGAATCGCAGGTGATGTCCACCAGCGATGCACGACGAGTCGGGGGTTCGTCCAGTCGGTGGATCGGCATCACGGGGAATAACTGATCCAGCGCCCAGTGGTCCGGCAACGACTGGAACACCGAGAAATTGCAGATGTACTTGTCCTGTAATTTCGTCTCGAGTTCGAGGAACTCGTCGGCGACGAATTTTGCCGTCTTCGAATGCGCCACCGCCCGGACCGCGATCGCGAAGAACAGGCGTTCGGCAAGCGCGCGATCCTCAAGGCCGAGCATACCGAGGCGGAACAACGAATGCATCTGGTCGCGGTATTCGAGTCCGTCGTGATACGTCTCGCGAAAGTTCTTCACGGTCATTTCACGGTAGATCTCGTCGAGGTCCTTGACAATCTGATGCTCGTTGCCGGCCAACCGCGGCGGGGATTGCTCGACCCCTGAGATAACCCCTCGAACATCGGTCACAAGCATGGAATGATGCGCCGCAAGCATCCGACCGGATTCGCTGACGATGATCGGATGGGGCACGTTTTCCTGCTCGCACACCTCGCTGATGCCGAAGACGACGTCGTTGGCGTACTCCTGAACGCTGTAGTTGACGGAGGCGTCGGACGAGGTTCGCGACCCGTCGTAATCGATGCCGAGCCCACCCCCCACGTCCAGGTAGCGCACCTCGATGCCGAGCTTACAGACGCGAGAGTAGACCCGTGTCGCCTCCTCGACGGCCGCCTTGATCTTGCGAATTTCCGTCACCTGGCTGCCGATATGGAAGTGCAACAGACGAACGGCATCCAGCAGGCCGTGCTCTTTCAACTGCCCGAGACAGTCGACCAACTCGGCGGTCGTCAATCCGAATTTGGACGCAAAGCCGCCGGACTTCTCCCACATGCCGGAACCGCGCGCCTGCAACCTGAGCCGAAAACCCAGCTGAGGAATCGGCTTACCGTCACGGGCCAGTGCAAGCAGCGGTTCGAGCTCGAAAGGTTTCTCGATGACGACGATGACGCGCTTGCCGAGACGGCTGGCGATGCTCGCCGTTGCAAGGTACTCGGCGTCCTTGAAACCATTGCAGATGATCAGGGAGTCCTTCGGCGTATCGAGTGCGGCCGCCAACATCAATTCCGAACGGCTGCCCACCTCGAGGCCGAGGGAGTGACGCTGACCGAATCTCAGCAAACCCTCAACGACCGAGCGTTGATGATTGACCTTGATCGGAAAGACCGGGCGATAGGTCGAGCAGTAGTTGTACTCGTTGATCGCCGCCGCAAACGCACCGGCCAACGTGTCAACCTGGGTTCCTAGCGCCTGCGGAAACCGAAGTAACACCGGTGCGCTGAATCCGCGCTCACGCAGGGTCTCGACCACGGTACAGACATCGATCTGCCTGTCCGGTTGGCCCTCGGGCTGAAACTGGAGCCGACCCTCGGGTGAGATCGCAAAATAGCGCCGCCCCCAGCCGTCCAATCCATACAGCTCGGCGGCATCCTCGACCCGGAATCGATCGGTGATAGAGATGTTCATGGCTCGTCAACCCGTTGAAGGACGAGGCATTATAGAATCGCGGGGTCCATTGGCAAGCCCCGTCGAGGTCCTCCGTGGCACGTCCTTCATCCCGCACCCTGCCGCCCCGCCTCGCGGCCGTGGTGACCTGGATTCCCCCAGGAAGCCGCCTGGCCGACATCGGCAGCGACCACGGGCTCCTTCCTGCGGCGCTGATCGCCGCGGAGAACGTGGAATTTTGCCTGGCGACGGAGCTGAACGCCGACCGAGCCGCGAAGATTCATCGAACGGGAGGTGGATCGAACGACCGGCTGGTCGTTCGGGTCGGAGATGGCCTGGCACCGATCCGGGCCGAGGATCGAGTCGACGTCGTCACGGTCTGCGGCCTGGGGGGACAGACCATGACGGAGTTGCTCCAACGTGGGTCTTCGCACCTCGAGGGGGTCCGGCGACTTGTCCTCCAGCCCCAGTCCCATCACGCCAGGGTTCGCGCAGCGGTGGAGCAGCTTCGATTCGGAATCGTCGGCGAGGCGATCGTCTCGGATCGCGGTCGCCTCTACACGGTGATCTGCGCCGACAGCGACGGTCCGAGACTTGCGGAGTCCCACGATCTGGCGGTGGCCCGCGGTCTCGTCGTCGACGATCTTCTCCACGTCGGCCCGCAGCTCCTTCGGGCGGGTTGCCCCCTGCTGAGCGCCTATTGGCGTTGGCAAGAGACGCGCTTGGCCCGTCTCGCCGCCGACCGGAGCGTCTCGTCCGTCCGAGAGGATCTTGCCCGCGCGAGGCGGATCCTCGAGGCCATCGGCTATACTGCGGGCGCTTCTTCGTCCGGTCCTTCTCGCAATCCGGAGACCTCCCAACGATGATCAGTCGAACCGCCGGACGGAAAATTTCCGTCTCCCTGTTGACGGTCTGCTTCTGCGGACTCGGTGCCGCGTGGGCGGCTTCCACCGCGCCGGACGGCACGGTCAGTCGGCCGCGTCCCAACGTGCTCATCCTATCGATCGATACGTTGCGCGCCGATCGTGTCTCCGCGTACGGCTACGAACGAAACACCACACCGAACCTCGATCCGTGGATCAATGGCGGCGTTCGGTTCGAGACTGCACGAACGGTCGAACCTCTCACCTCACCTGCGCTTTGCTCGATGCTGACATCGCGTCATCCCCACGAACATGGCTCGACACGCAACGGGCTACGTCTTCGACCCGGCCTGGACTCCCTGCCACGAACCCTTCACTCGGAGGGATACCGGACCGCCGCGTTCGTGGGCAACTGGACACTTCGAGATAAACTGTCGGGACTCGGCGAACATTTCGAGGAGTACCACGAAGTCTTGACCCGCAAACGCTGGTTCGGGATGGTTCGCAGTGAAGCGGATGCCGCCGACATCACCGACCGGACCGTCGACTGGCTGGAGACCCACGCCGGGGAACGCAACGAACGGCCGTTCTTCGTCTGGGCCCACTACGTCGAACCCCATGCGCCGTACAAACTTCATAAGCAATTCCTCCCACGGCTGGGAATCGACCCGGCAAGCAAGATTCGCGACTCGGACCGTTACGACACGGAGGTCGCGTTCGTCGATGAGTCGATCGGCAAGGTACTCGCCAGCCTCGGACGGCTTGGCCTCGGCGACAACACGATCGTCGTCGTCGTCAGCGATCACGGCGAGAGTCTCGGTGAACACGACTACTGGGGTCACGGTCGAAACCTACTCGAGCCTGGGCTTCGAATTCCGATGTCCATTACCTGGCCCGAGCGAATCCGACCGCGCGAGATCGACGCACCGGCACTCAACGTGGATCTCGCGCCGACACTTCTGAGCCTGATGCAGCTAGAGACGCCACCGGCTTTCCGGGGGCTCGATTGGACCGCCGTGTTGGATGGTGCCCCCGCGCCTCAGGACCGGGTGACCCGCTATGAGGCCCATCGCGGCGCGGTCATCTCGCGTCACGAGTCGGAACTGGCTCGCCGCGCGGGGCTGATCGAGGTCGGCCTGATTCGTCAGGGGACCAAGGAGATCTTTCACGTCAAGCGGGATCGGCGGCATGTCTTCGATCTTGTTGCCGACCCTGAAGAGACCGACGACCGCGGCGGCGACAAGGGGGACCCCACGGGAGATCTGGTCGGGTGGATGCGGGCCGTCTACGACGGCCTGACATCCTTCGATGACGTTCAACCGACTCCGCTCGATGCCGAGAGCATCGAGGCTCTCCGTTCGCTCGGCTACGTAGAGTAGGCGCCGGCCGGGCTCACTAGCGAGATTGGGTTGGAAACTTTCCGGTTCGGGCGCCGCGGACGATCTCCTTGGCATCTTCCGGAAAGTCGGACTGCAGGATCCAATCCAGGTATCCCGACGCGGACGCCGCAACGTCCCGCAGGCTCTTTCCCTGGTGCTTACCGAAACCGAAAGCGGCTTCGCCCTCCTTCCAGACGAACTTCCCGCTCCGGTCGACGGCGTCGGCCCGCCCTCCGCGTATCCACGTGTCGAGGCTGGCGACATCGCCGGGGAGATCCGCGTACTTCTCGAGCTGGGCTTCGACGACCCGATGGGTCGCGACGACATCGGCCTCGGCCGCGTGGGCACCCGCATGATCGTCGTCAAGATAGAACCGGACCGCGGCCGTGAGGTCGCGAGGTTCCTGCCGGTGGAAGATCCGCATCGCATCGATCTGCCGACGCTCCGAGACGGCCAGATCGAAACCACAGTCGCGGAATTCACGCTCGAGAATCGGCACGTCGAATCGAACGATATTGAATCCCCCCAGGTCGCAACCCAGGAAGAATTCGAAGAGCCCCTGAGCCAGCTGCCGGAAAGTCGGCTCGTCAGCCACATCGGCATCGTAGATTCCGTGGACCGCGCTGGCCCCGGCCGGAATCGGGCACTCTGGATTGACCCGCCTCGAGCGGATTTCGTCGGACCCGTCGGGCATCACCTTCTTGGCGGCGATCTCGACGATCCGATCGCGCATCACGTTGGTCCCGGTCGTTTCGAGATCAAAGTAGATCAGCGGTCGATCCAGTTTCAGTCGGCTCACAGCATCTCCTCCCCGTTCCCGGCCCGGACTGCTAGATTATCTCCCGTTCCGATCGCAAACAAGACCAGGAATTAGACCATGACCCACGAGCCGATCGCCTCTCGCCCGATTGCGGACGTCGAGATTCCCCTTCAGTTCAGCCGCCTACTCGACATTGCCTACAACCTCTGGTGGACATGGACCCCTGCGGCGCGTCACCTCTTCCGCTCGATCGACAGCTGGAGTTGGGATCGCTATCGCAATCCGATCGAGGTTCTGATCGAGGTCGACCCGCAACACTGGCACAGACTCCAGAACGACGAGGGGTTCGTTCGAGCGTACAGACAACTCGTCGATCGTTTTGACGAGTACCTCTACCCCCAGGATCCGACCTGGTTTCAGCGCCAGTTCCCCGATCATGACGGCAGCCCCGTCGCCTACTTTTCAACCGAATTCGGCTGGCACGAGTGCCTCCAGGTCTATTCGGGCGGATTGGGAATCCTCTCGGGAGATCACTCCAAGTCGGCCAGCGACCTGGGGCTACCGTTCGTCGGCGTCGGCTTGATGTACCGTCTCGGATACTTCCGCCAGACCATCGACCCGGACGGACAGCAGCAACACTTCTACCCGGATCATGACCTCCATCGCGTCCCTCTCCAGCACCTGGTCGACGAGAACGGTGAGGAGCGGGTGCTGTGGATTCCCCTCCCCGGGCGGCGGGTCTACTTCCGGGTCTGGAAGGCGGCGGTGGGTCGCGTTCCCGTGCTCCTGCTCGATACGGACCTCCCTCAGAACGATCCGGCCGATCGCCCCATCACCTCCGTCCTTTACGTCAGCGGGCGTGAGATGCGCCTCTGTCAGGAGTGGGTGCTGGGTCTCGGCGGCGTCCGGGTATTCGAGGCTCTGGGGATCCAACCCTCGGTCTGGCACATGAACGAAGGACACTCCGCCCTTCTGTCTCTTGAGCGTGTCAATCAACTCATGCAGAAGGGGCAGTCCTACGACGCGGCGCTCAAGACGGTCGCCGAGAGCGCGCTGTTCACGACCCACACCCCCGTGCCGGCAGGACACGAGAGTTTCTCGCGCTCGCTGGTTGAGCGCCTTCTCGACGCCTGGAGCGGAGACGCCGAGAACCGCCCGAGTTGGGTCGACCTTGGCGTACAGGACAACGGCTCAGCAGAGGAATTCAACATGACCGTGCTTGCGTTGCGGACGAGTCGTCAGGTCAACGGAGTCAGCGAGCTCCACGGTCGAGTCGCCGGTGAGATGTGGAACGGACTGCAGGAAGCGGAAGGACGAAAGACCATCGAGTCGGTCACCAACGGCGTTCACCTACCCACCTGGTTGGGTGAGGACATCGGCAATCTCTTGAGACGCAGACTCGGTCCGGACTTCGAGCAGCGGATCCTTGACCCCGGGTTCGAGGAAGCGGTCATGGCACTGGACGATCGGGAGTTGTGGGACGCACACCAGCGCCAGAAACAGGTTCTGATCGATAGGACGAGGCAGCTTGGATTACGTCAACTTGCGCGTCACGGGCGATCTCCCGAGGATCTTCGCCTGCACAATTCACGACTGGACAATTCGCACCTCTTGATCGGGTTCGCACGACGGTTTGCAACCTACAAGAGGGCCGACCTGATCCTCAGAGATGTTGAGCGGCTCAAGACGATCATTCAGAACGAAGATCGCCCGGTGCAGTTCCTCTTTGCCGGCAAGGCCCACCCCGCGGATCGTCCCGGACAGGATCTGATTCGGTCGATCTGGAATGCGTCACAGGACCCGGTCTACCGCAATCGATTGATGTTCCTCGAGAGCTATGACATGCGTCTCGGTCGGCGTCTTGTTCAGGGCGTCGATGTCTGGCTCAACAACCCCCGCCGACCCCTCGAGGCGAGTGGGACCAGCGGAATGAAGGCCGCCATGAACGGGGGACTCAACTGCTCCGTCCTCGATGGCTGGTGGTGCGAGGGCTACTCGCCCGAGGTCGGCTGGATTATCGGTGAAGAATCGGATGGCGCCGACAACGACGGCCGAGATCAGGGCGATGCAGACGACCTCTACCGGCTCCTCGAGGATGACCTCGTCACGCTCTACTACACGCGAGACGACGACGGCCTCCCGCGCCAGTGGATCCAGCGCATGAAGGCCGCCATCGCCCGCCTTTCGCCACGCTTCAGCACGCAGCGGATGGTCGCAGAGTACGCCCAGCGGTTCTATTTTCCGACGCGGTAGCCCGGCTACTCCTCAATCTTGACGTCCGTTCGACGGAGGTTCGCTGCCGCCTCCAGCGTCGGAACGATGGTGACGGTGACCGTCGCGGGTGACGGATCGGCCAGGCCATCGGCATCGGTTACCGTCAGCGTGACGGTGAAGACACCGACGTTCGGGAACGCGACGCTGCCTGGGTTTTGTGCCGTGCTGTCCGGTATAGCGGGGTCACCGAAGTCCCAGCTCCACTGAGCCGGAGTCCCGTCCTCCGGGTCGGTCCCGTCGCCGGAGAATACGACCAACTGGCCGGCCTGCCGCGTCACATTCGACGACGGCGCGACGATGCTGCCGTTGGGTGCCTGGTTGGGTGTCGCGGAAGCGCTCCCCTCCACGGAGAGTTCGGCGAGCGATGTCCACGGCTGACCATTCACCTCGCTGGTCGTCACGAGACGAACGAACCTCACCGCCGTACCGACCGCGCTCACGCGCTGCAGATCGGATTGATTGACGAGGGTCCCACTCGATCTGGGGGCGCCCCAGTTGCCGTCGCTGGCACTGAGGTAGAGTTCGTAGTCCGCGATTCGACCGTTCTGGGAACCATCCTGACGACCCAGGAACCGAACGCCCTCCACATCGTAGAGCGTACCTAGATCGATTCGGATTTCGTGGGGATGGCTGTCGTTGCCGTTCAAGAATCGTGTATGCCAGTACGTGCCAGGATCGCCGTCGATCGCATGGCTTCCAGGCGTCGGCGTGCCGCCAAGTTGCTCGCTGCTGACGTGCGTCAACGACCAGTTCGTGTTGGGAATCATCGGAGTTGAATCGGTAGAGACGGTCAGTTGATTGCTCGCCGATCCATAGACGCGATCCCCGTGGACGACGTCGAAGGACAACGACCCTGGGTTGGTGCCCAACCCGACGGAGATCTGTGCAGTCATCTGCGCGCAACTGTCGACCTGTTGCGAGAGCACGTTGATAGAGTTGTCGTCAAATTCCAGCGTCGAGTCGGGCTTGAAATTGTTGCCCGTCACCACGAGCGTGACGGTTTGCCCGGGGGCAAGCTGCTGAGGCGACGCGTTACTGATCGTCGGTCGCGGCCAACCACTGATCTCGTTTGACGCATCCGCCGACTCCGAACCGCTGTCGACGAGACTTCGAACTGCCACGAAGTGCGTCGAACAGTCGGCGACACCGGTCAACGCAGACGAGGTCGCCAACCCGACGTCGATACTCTGCGTGTAGTTCCCGCTGCTCGAGCCGTAGTAAATGCGGTACCCGGCGAGGTCCGGATGCGAAACCGGATCCCAGGTAAGTTCCATGGAACCGGCAAGCACAACCGGAACGCCCACCGAGACCGCAATCACCAGTGCCCCCAGTGATTTAATCCAATGACTCGTCCTTTGGGACATGTCGCCTCCTGGCCGCATCGCTGAAACAGGGACGTGCAGCGACACGTCACACTGCCAGTTCCATGCCAGTACCACGACAAACACGAAGAACGGGAATTACCGGAAACGGGTGGACACCGGTGTTGATCGTCAATGAACCACTGGGTGGCAGCCGCTCACACGATCGTCATTCGAATCCGTCACGAAGGCGTGTTGCGACGCCGCTGGACGGCGGGTCGCTTACAGTATCGCCACTTCGCATGAAATGACGAATCATGGACACATGAGGGTGACTTCCCATCGGACGCAACCCCGCGAGCGGTGTCGGGCGACGGTTACGACGATACGCTGACGATTGTGTTACTGCGATCGATCGTCGGGCTGTTGTCGAAAGTACTCCACCGTACGACGGAGCCCCTCTTCCAGCCCGACTTGTGGGTTCCACCCACTCGCGGCGGCGAACCGATCGAAATTGCCCGCATAGTCACCGATATCGATCGCCTTGCGGTCGGGCGGAAACGGCACGCAACGGATCTCGAAAACCGAGAATTGACGCAGCATTTCCGCAAACTCGCGCAGGGAGTAGGTTTCTCGCGCACCGAGGTTGAACACCCCGCCCTGCAATGACGGCGTCTCACCCGCAAGCAGCAGGGCATCGCAGACGTCGTCGATGTAGTTGAAGTCGCGTCGTTGGCTCCCGTCGCCGAACAACTCGATCTCCTGCCCCTTCAATGCGCGATCGAGGAACACACCGACAAATCCCTTTCGCCCCGTCTTGAGATCCATGCGAGGCCCATAGGTGTTTGTCAGCCGCAGACTCACCGTCTGCATGCCGTAGACCTCTTGATAGAGGGTGTAGTACATCTCCGCCGCGAGCTTGTTGATGCCGTTGACGTCGACGGGATGCAGAGGATGATCCTCGTCGACCGGGACGTACTGTGGACGCCCATAGAGTTGCCGCGTACTTGCGAAGACGATGGTCGACTGCGGATTCCCGTGGCGGCAACACTCCAACAGGGAAAGCTGACTCTCGCAGTTGATTTCCAGATCCCCATGGGGGTCCTGCATGCTGTCGAGATGGCTGACCTGGCCGGCGAGGCTGAATATCAGGTCGACGCCCGGAACGATCTTCCCGAGGGCATCCTGGTCTCGTACGTCTTCCAGGCTGATCTGCATCTCGTCGCGATATGGATCGAGATTCGTCAGGCTTGCTCCGAATCTCGGTGCGAGCGAATCGACGACGTGAACGGATGCACCGAGTTTCGTCAGCCGGATCGCCAGATTGCTGCCGATAAACCCGGCACCCCCTGTCACGAGAACCCGCTTGTCGCGATAGAACCGGCTCATCGCTCCTGTCCGTCGCGTTGCACGTAGCGAATCACAAACTGGGGAGTCTTCGAGTGATCGAGGAAGAGTCGCCCGAGATACTCGCCGATCGTTCCGAGGATGACGAGTTGAACGCCGGAGAAGAACACGACGAGCACGAGAACCGTCGGGATACCAGCCGTGACGTCGGCGTTGAAGTAGAGCTTGTCGATCACGATCGCCACCAATAGAACAAGCCCGATCCCGGACGTGACCAGTCCCAGTAGCGAGGAGATTCTCAGTGGGATGATCGAGAAGTTCAGGAACATGTTCAGCCAGAGGCGAGTCAGTTTCCGCAACGTGTAGGTCGAGGAGGATCCTTCTCGCTGCCGATGATCGACATCCACCTGACCAAGATTGGTGGTCGTGCGCAGGATGAGTCCGTCGATGTAGGGAAACGACCCCTCGTAGCGAGTGATCTGGTCGACGACGAAACGATTCATCACCTTGAAACTGGACAGGTACAGGTCCTTCGGTTTCCGTAACATCAGATTTGCCACCCGATCGTTGAAACGACTGGCGAGGTTACGGATCAACCCATGCTGCTTGACGCGATAACGCCCATAGACCACGTCCTGGCCATGTTTTCGGATGGCGTCATAAAGACTGCGGACCTCTTCCGGCGGATTCTGGCCATCGTCATCCAGTACGGCGACGTACTCTCCCCGGGTGTGATGCAGACCGGCCAGAACGGCGGAATGCTCGCCGAAGTTCCTCGCCAGATGGACGAATGTCACCGTCGCGGGATATCGACGCGACAACTCCGCGCAAACCCGCTCCGAGTCGTCGACGGAACCATCGTTGACCAGGATCACCTCGAAACGGAGATCCGCGTACTGGGCGTGGATCTGCTCGACGACGCCCCCAATACTCTTCGACCCGTTGAAGACCGGGATGACGAAGGACAATTGGTGGTCGGAAGAGTGGTTGATCAAGGTGCTATCTATTTGATGACGAAGGCGTTATTCATTATCCGGTCGGTCCGGAGACCTGTCAACGTTGTCGTCCGACGGAATCGCGGGACGAGTCGCCAACTGGAGGAGATGATAATTCTCGTCCGCGACGAGCGCTCCGCCGAACTGGCCAAAGTAGCGAAGAACCGATCCTCCATCGTAGGGCTTGACATCCCCGATCCGCATATTCGCCGGTGGGTAGTTGAGTACGACGACCACATCGCTGCCGCTCTCGATCGACAAACGTCGCGCATCTTCGAGGACTTCCGACACCGGCACGTGACGCCGACGGGGTCCCCAGTCGATGAACGTTCCAAAGTGGTCGTTCTCGGGGTAGTAGATCGGGCCGGGTCGATACGCCGCCACGGGTTCCGCCGCATAGTCGACGCTGCCAACAACGGGCACGCCCGAAAATTCCGGTCGTGAGAGGTGCTCACCCACGGCGCGAGCGTTCGAGAATGGATGACGAACGTCCGCCACGAACAACAAGACCATGGCCACGACCTGGAGACCCAGGGTTGCGGTCAGGAAGACGCCACCTGGACGCGGCGTCTCGGCCGCCGGAGTCGTTTCGGACTCGAGCCCGTACCATAGCCAACAGCAGGTTACAAACCACAGGAACAGCTGACCGTGATGCCGCATCGATCCAAACCAGACAAACAGGACGATAGCGAGCAGGACGATCGACCCGAGAGCAAAGACAACACTCAGGGTCCGCTGACGCGAGAGTTGCCTGATTGCCGTTACGATAATGACGATCCCAAGCAAGGCACCGACCGCGGTCGCGAAGGAATCGGGCAGCGCCGAGAGGACGGTGGAATTCCACAGATGGAACTCCGCAGGATTTGGCAGCGCGACCCAGCCGGTCGTCACCGTCGAAAGCGCGCCGCCGACCCAAGCCAGGTCCCAGGTGGGTTGATGGACGCCCAGATGGGCATCTCCCATCATCAGCCCCTCGAACACAACCTGCGCCACGCCAACCACGACACCGAGCACCACCAGACCGCTCCGCGCCAGAAGCTTGCGGTCGGCACGAAGCTCGTCCCAACCGGCTCGAAAACCGAATCGAAACACGATGATCAAGAGAATATGGGAGGCGAAGATCGCTCCCTGCAGGGTGGTATTGGCGAGAAGGAACAACCACAGCACGCCCATGCCATCGAGGCGACGCGTCTTCACGAAGCGGATGCAAAACAGGCAGACCAGCAGAACCGCCAATCCGTAGTGCCGACTGATGACCGTGTATTCGTAGAGACAGTAGTAACCGAATACGAGCATCCAACGCTGAAACACCGTAAACGGTGCATACCGCAGGATCCCGTACGCCGTGCACGCACCAATGCCGACGCTGAGCAACTGCATAGTCAGAGGGTTATGGGACACACGCGTCACGATGTAGACCAGTACGTACCACAACGCTGGGTGCCCCTGCGTCTTGAGATTTCGCAACAGGTCGAGCGGCGATCCGCTGTCACGCGCCACGAGCCAGATTTCCAGCTCGTCTCGCCACATTTCGTGGATCGAAATGCCGAACATCGTCATAACGACGAAAAGTCCAAGCGGGACCCACAATGAGAAGGTAGGTCGGTCGACAATCATCGCTCGTCGGCCTTTCGAGCGATTGCATAAACCGACAACCCAAATGGCAATGGAAGGACGGTCGATATTCGGTTCTCGATATCGGCAATCCAGAGTAACAGTCGATTAATTGGTGCCACCGGGGTCCGAATATCGGATGTAGGACTCTTGCGTTGCACCCACCGCCAGACCAAGATCAACGGCAATAGCGCGGTCACACGATACGAGACATGCCGCACATCGAGTCCGGCATTCGCAAGCAGCTCGCGAACTTCGGAGCGACGAAAGCGCTTCCGGGTGTGAACCCTTTGATCGTGGGGACCACGAAAGATTTCGAATGCCGGAAGATGCAAGACCAGGACCCCACCTGGCCGAAGTGCGCGACCCAACCTCGTTGCGACGGCCTGCGGATCCTTGACGCCGGCATGGTAAAGCACATCGACGGACGTGATCGCGTCCAGAGAGTTATCCTCGAGTTCCGCCGTCATGAGTTCTGAGCAGTTGACATGTTCCAGGCCTCGAGCGCGCGTGTATTCAACGGCGATCGGCGACGCATCGATGCAGCGAACGGTGCCCAGACGACGGAGACGACTGGCCAAGCCTCCTGTTCCACACCCTGCGTCCAACACTTGCAACGGAGTCCGTCGCGTGGCCGAACGCACGCAGCGTACGACGTGCTTCTGAGTGCTGACGAACCACCAATGGCGATCTTCGGCGGCACGAAGGCTATGGTACTCTCGCTCCTCCATGTTCAAGAGGCTACTCCTAAAGGCGGTGAGTTATCCACCTCTGTGGGATCTTTCCCGTAGCGTCATTGAAGCCGGTCATCGTCGTGAGCGTGAGGTCATCGAGCGCGAATTGGGCGATGGATCGGGACTGCTCCTCGACCTTCCCTGCGGCACCGGGATCTACGCTCCTCTGTTTTCCGGTGGTGACTACGTGGGTGCCGATCTAGATGAACGACTGCTGCATCACGCACGTCGGAAGTTCCCCGGGCACCGATTCTTGCGATCCGATGCACTGCAGAGTGGATTTCGTTCCGGTGTGTTTGCGAGGATCCTCGTGGTCGGATTTTTGCACCACCTTCCCGATGGGCAGGTCGATGGTTGCCTCGACGAGCTACACCGAGTGTTGGCGCCGGGTGGGAGCCTGCTTCTGATCGAAGATGCGCCGACCGCTTCGCGATTCAACCTGCTGGGAAAGGCTCTCCAGAGTCTAGACGCCGGCGACGTCATCCGACCCGCCAGTTGGTACGAACCGCGGCTGGGGCGTCGCTTCGAGATCGTCCGCCGCGACGCGATCCGCGCCGGGCTCTGGGACTACTCAGTCTTCGTGCTCCGGAAGTAGATGCTGGAGGCGGCGGCCGGATTCGAACCGGCGAGTGGAGCTTTTGCAGAGCTCTGCCTTACCACTTGGCCACGCCGCCAGAGCCACGGAAATATAGCGGTCCTTGGTCGGACGGTCAATTGGGTTTGCCGTCGTCCCTCAACTGGGTTCGGACGATCTCGAAAAGAGACTCTACAGTGAACGGTTTTGCGACGATTCCTGCACCGCAGGCGGCCAGTCGCTCCACCGAATCGGCCTCAAGGCATGCGCCGGTAATGACCACCGTGCGTTGGGCGAGTTCCGGGTGGCTCTCGTACAGCTCTTCGAGCCATTCGAGCCCTCCGCGCCCGGGCATTCCCAGATCCAGCGTCACCGCATCGATCGCGTGATGCCCCAGCACCTCGTCTGCCGCGTCTGCGCTATCGGCACAGACACAGTCGTTGCCCATCTCCTCGAGGATCTCCCGAATGAGATCGCGAACGGCTTCTTCGTCGTCGATGACCAGTATCTTCACCTGTTTATGTATAGGCAACGGTGGCCAAGATGCCAGACGGCGAGAATTCGCCTGCGCGCCGCACGGTTTCGAGGCATCATTAGGGGATGGATGAAGCGACACTCGCGCCCGGTTTGTTGATCGCGGCACCCCACCTCATGGATCCCAGCTTTCGACGAGCGGTCGTCCTTCTCCTCGAGAACAACGAAGAGGGCGCCCTCGGCGTCGTCGTCAATCACGAGAGCGAATTGAAACTTGCGGACCTGTGTCGCGACCAGGGGATCCCCTACCACGGTCCTAGTCAGAAGCGGGTTCGAAGCGGAGGTCCGGTTCAACCGGATCATGGTCTCGTCCTCTTCGGCGACGAGACGGAGGACGAGGATGCTCAGGCCGTGATGGACGGGCTACAGTTCAGCGCCTCGCGAGATACGCTCCGACGCCTGTGCGGCGTACAACAGCGCCACTACCACTGCTTCGCCGGGTACTCGGGATGGGGTGCCGGACAACTCGAACAAGAAATCAGCGCAGGGTCCTGGGTCATTGCGCCCGCCGACCCACGGGCGATCCTCGATACGGCCCCGGCGAGGCTATGGGAGGCGTCGTTCCGCGACCTCGGGATCGATCCGGCAGCGATGGTCCCGACGCACGGCGGCGAGGCCTGAACATCGTTTCAGGGCAAAAACGCCTTGGGATTCTTCAGTTTTCTCGGCAAGTACACGTCGATCACGTAGTTGAGACCCCACTTGGCAAGGGACTGCTGTTCCGCGCGAACCCCCATCTTCAACATCTGCTCGACGGCCTTCTGCCACGGCTTGTGACGCTTGAAGAACGGATCATTCTTGAGCGCATCGCTGGCCCGCTTCTTATCGACGTCCTTCAGCGGATGGGTCGGCAACTCGAAGTCGATGATGTCCTGGGGCGTGACTCCCAGGAACGATGTCGTCGGGACACAGAAAAAGCGATTGATGTGTGCCGCGTTGCCCGACCCGACCTTGAGTGTCCGATAGATATTTGAGATGCCGTAGGGATCGCAGTCCACGAACGCGTAGACCGGCAACTTGCATTGGTCCGAGAGGCGTCGAACGAAACGCCGGGTCGCTCGGGTCGGAACGCCTGCCATCGAGATCAAGATGCAGCGGGACTTCTTCCAGAACTTGTGGCTCTGCAAGCGCTGAAACATTCCGCCCGTCTCGATACAGAGAACGAACTTGGCCTTGGTCTCGAACGTCAGCTGTTCGACCATCGACGGAATTGAATACGCGCCGGAACCAAAACGGGTGCAATCGATTCGCTCGGTCTTACCCGTCTCTATATCGGTGTCGTTGACGATGAGCTCACCCGCGACCGACCCACCGTGTTCGTCCGGGATGTAACGAAGCTGCTCACGACTGATGCCATGGATTGAGAACATCGCCTCGATATCGTCCATGACGGTGTCGGACTCGCTCTGCTCGTCGAAGTGCGCATCCCCCCAGTTCTTTGACTGGTAATAGGCATCCCGCTTGGTTGCAAAGTCGCTGGTCTCCACCAACTCCTTCGACAGACCCATCATCTTCAGGGTCTGCGCAAATGTCTTGGCGGTGTTGACCGTCAGGGTCCGCGTGGATCGATCGCGGCCGATTTCAAAGTACCCCTTGCGCGGGTCATAGCGAACGTTGCCGAGCGAGCGGACGGGAAATGTGATCTCCGGTTTTCGCCCCCTGCCGATACGCTTGTCGATGCCCTCGGCCACCTCGCGGATCGAGCCGATCGTCTTTCGATCAAGCTGTGCCTTTTGGCTCTTCGGGCTCCTCTTGGCCACCGCGCTACTCCTGAGCTTGTGAGTCGTTTCGTTTCGCGAAGTAACCCATCACAAACAGGATTGCCGCGAGAGCGGCGAGAGCCAGCGCAGAGTTCACGAGGGCGGAGTACTCAATACCGACCCCTTGAATCTTCTTGCCTCCACGCAGCACGACCCACAGAGCCAACATCACACCGGTGAGTCCTCCACCGCCGACCAGCCCCGATCCGAATAACACACCTTGCTCGCGGCGTCCCTCGGATCGTGTCTCGTCCTTGCCGCGGGTCAACCACCATCGCAAGAGCCCACCGCAGAAGACTGCGGCCATGGTATAGAGCGGCAGGTAAACACCCACCGCGAATGCCAGGATCGGAATCCGAAGCAACGAGACGACGAGGGCCAGGCCAACGCCGATCAAGATCAAACCCCACGGGAGATTCTGATCAAGGACCCCGTCAATAACCAGCTTCATGAGGACCGCCTGGGGCGCCGGCAGGTCTGCGCCACCTAGTCCGCCCTCGGTGCTGCGATGAAGCAGCATCACGACCATGCAAACGAATCCGGCCGACGTGATCACACCGGCCAACTCGCCGAGTTGCTGACGGCGCGGAGTGGCGCCTAGAACGTAGCCGGTCTTCAGGTCCTGAGACGTGTCGCCGGCGATGGATGCCGCGACACAGACCACTGTCCCGACCATCAGGGCGGTTGCCTTACCGAACGAGTCCGTCCAGCCCAGAGCCAGGAATATCGCCCCCGTCCCGAGCAGTGTCGCGATCGTCATTCCCGATGTCGGATTGGACGTGACACCGACCAGGCCGACGATGCGTGCACTGACGGTGACGAAGAAAAAGGCGAACACTGCGATCAGAACGCTGGCCGCAGCACGAACCGCCATGGAATCGATATAGCCAAGGATGCCGGGAACGAGGGTCAGCGTCAGCAAGATCGCCACGGCGATCAGGCCGATGATCTTGAGAGACAGATCATCGTCGTTGCGACGAATTTCCAACCCCTCGGTGCGACGACGCATGTTGGAAATCCCCAGCCGAAACGACTCGATCATGGTCGGAATCGATTTGATCAACGTGAGGATTCCGCCCGTGGCAACGGCGCCGGCGCCGATGTAGCGCACGTACCGATGCCAGAGTTGTCCGTGGCTCATGTCACGTATCAGAAGCTCGGTTTCCGGATAGAACGGGGTCGTCATCCCCTGCCCCCATAGATAGATCGCTGGAATGATCACCAGCGCCGAGAGGGCCGCGCCACCGACCATGACGGTCGCGACTCGAATGCCGAGAATGTAGCCAACGCCGATAAGTGCCGGCGAAACGCTGATCGCCAGCTTGGCCTTCAAGGGTAGGGCCCATTGGAACTTTCCGGGGATCAGCTTGAAGCCGTCGGTCAGTATCTTGACAAGCATCCCGACACCGATACCCGCAAACACACCCTGGGCTTGCTTGCCCCCGGCTTCTGCCGCAACCAGGACTTCGGCACACGCCATCCCCTCCGGATACGGCAGTTTCCCGTGCTCGCGGTCGATCAGGTAACGACGAAGCGGGATCATCGCGAGGATACCGAGGAGACCTCCACTCATGGCCAGCAACGTGATCTGCGCAAGGTCGACGTCCATGCCCCAGATAAAGAGCGCCGGAATCGTGAACAGAACCCCGGACGCGACGGATGAACTGGCAGAGCCAATGGTCTGCGAGA
Source organism: Acidobacteriota bacterium (assembly GCA_029861955.1). Lineage (NCBI taxonomy): Bacteria > Pseudomonadati > Acidobacteriota > Acidobacteriota bacterium. The sequence continues at coordinate 39,737 of JAOTYK010000019.1, read as the reverse complement.
GGTTGGCCTCTAACAGGCCATGCTTCGCACCCAACGCCGAGAGCAGCCGAAATACCACTACCGTCAGGACCGCGACCGGGATCGATGTGCTGATGGTCAGCCCGGCCTTGAGACCCAGGTAGGTATTCGCGGCCCCGAACACGATCCCGAGGATGATCCCACTTGCCACGGCCTTGAGGCTGAACTCGATCGGCCGTCCACCATCATGCAGTGGAACGAATCGCTCGCCTTCCTTCAGTTCGTAGGCGGTCCGCGGTAACTTTCGAGCCTCAGCCATCATCACCTCCGCCGGCAACCTTACCAGAATCCTCGCCTTCGAATGCGAGTGCATACGCGATCAGCGACTCCAACTCCCGACCGGCCTCGACGCCCATCTGCTCGAGGATCCACTCTTCGATCCCACCCACGTCGGGCTGATATCGACAGGCCTCCACGACCTCGGCGGTGGTACCCGTGAAACAGAGCTCGCAGGGCGCCGAGTCCTCGCTCCCGAATCGCATCGGCGGACCGTAGGTGCGACACGCCACCGGTCGGGACGTGTACAACAGGCAACCCTGCGAGACGGGGTCCAACGCCGGACAGGGCGCGCCGTCCTGCTCCTTGAAAAAAAGATCCAGCCGCTCGTCGTCGTTGACGAGACGTCCGGTCTCCGGGTCGCCGGGAAACCCGATGCGAAACCGATCGACGGCTTCTCGCGCGCGGCGTCGGATCTCATCCGCCACGTCGGGATGACTCTCCGTCAGCGTCTGCATCCCTCGCCTAAGTCGCCAGGTGTCGAGCCGGGTGATCGGGAACAGGCTGTGGCAGCACTCGGAACAGCCCTGCTCGCACTTCAGATGGTCCCCCGCGCGATTTCTTGCGTCCTCCCAGTCCGCGTCGAGAATCGTCAGGAGATGACTGTCGACGCGTCCACGGTCCATGGATCGTGGCTTTCCGGCACCCGTTCCCATCGGCAAATCCCTCCGCGGATCTCCCGAGACTAGCAGGGACCGGCCAATTGGCCGCGGAATCGGGTCCGGCCGCACCGATCTGCCGGGATCGACGTATAAATGCAGGGGCGACGGGGCCGCTTGCCGGCCCAACAACCTGGGGGGCGTCGTGGCCCGAGTGCTGAAAATATGGCGTCCGGCAATCGCACTCGTGATGCTGACGCACTGTGGGCTGGCGATCGCCGGGGAGACCGAGACGTTCCGCCGCGGCCCGTTTGGAGCGACCGCCGACCTTCGGATCGTCGTGAGTGACAGTCTCACCGAGGCCGCGTCGGGCTGCCCGTTGTCGTATCAAATCTATGTTGACAATCTGGGTCCCGACGGCGTGCAAGGCGTCTCGGTCACCGATCTGTTTCCCGCCGCCCTGCAGAACGTCGAATGGACGTGCGACCCTGAGCCCGGGTCCGCCTGCACGTTGGGTCCCCAACTGGGCGACATCCTGGACACCAACGTGGACCTGCCCAACGGGGGTCGTGTGGTGTACACGGTCCGCGGGCAGATTGCACCCGGCCAGACCGGCACACTGGTCAACACGGCGACGGTCAACGTCATGCCTCCCGACACGGACCCCAATCCGATCAACGACAGTAGTACGGACAACGACACGGCCGTCTCCGTAACACCTACCGGCTCCAACGGACCGGGAGTCTGGGTCCTGAACGGGGGCAGCAACACGATCGATGTCATCAATGCGTGTACGGACCAACTCGGAGCGGAGATTGCCCTTCCCGGTGGCGACGCGCCGAGAGGGCTCGCGTTCTCCACGATTCCGAACAACATCGGCTCGTTCGCGTTCGTCGGGCAGGGAACACAACTCATCGTCATCGACACGACGACCCGTCTGGTGGTCGACAACATGGACGTAAGCACGCTGACCGGTGTTCCGCCCAGCAGCGACATCCAACTCGCCGGCCTCGCCAGCGCAAGAGTCCAGCTCTTCACGGACGCCAACTCTGAGGTGGTGAAGGGGTATCTCCACGTCGCGGCCAACATCTCGCCGGCGGGCGGTGGACCCGCCGAGCCGTGGTTCATCGTCATGGATCAGGCGGCGATCCTCGGTGTTGCCCCGGTGGGCTCTCCGTTGGTGGTGGGGGCCGACCCCCTCTTCGATGGCCTACCGAGCGGCGCCGACGGCAAGGCCCTGGATGTCACCGTCATCGCGGCACCTTCGGGGACCGACTTTCAGCGTGCGTGGTACACCGTGGCGATCCCCGCGGCGGCGCCGTTGATTCGTGCCATCGAGGTCACCGGGCGCCGCGAGATTCAGGCACCGGACTGGCAACGACGACGGATCGTCGAACGCGCCCTCCCGGCGGTGGCGGCCCAGCCCGAGCGTCTTGTCGTAGGAACGGCGATACCCGGACGTGAAGTCACGCTTCTTCCGGAATCGACATCGAACACCCTCGTCGACCTCCATCTGGCTCGACCGGTCTGCGATCTGGGTGTCGGCTCGGATCTGATCGACGTTGCCATCACCGGCCCCGCCAAGAACAACCTGCAGACGTTCATTCTCGACCGTGGCAATCAACAGCTGCGGGTCATCGACGACGATGACTACGCCGGCACCTGTGGAACGACCGATGTCAGCGTCGGTGCCGGACCGATCGCCATGGACAGTCTGGGGCGCGTCGAGTTCCAGAAGTTCTACGTCGCGAACCAGGACGACGACACGGTGACCGTGATCAACGATCTACTGATGGCGAATTCGATCCCTCTCGGGTCGAATCGTGCCGGCAATTGCGTCGATTGCCCCGTCGAGGTGCGGGTTCAGCGGACTCCGGCAACGTCATGCAACATCCGCGACCTGACGGTCGAATCCGATATGATTTTCTGGACTCCCGTGGGCTGCACGGGAGAGGACGTTCGATTCCGAGTGTGGTGCCAGTGCACCGAGGACAACCCGGTGGACTGCCCCCCGGAGTGTCCCGCGACGAGTCGCAGCTGCCCCGGCTGTCACACGATCGGCTCGGACGACTGGGAAGAGCTGGGCGAAACCGGCGGAACGGACTTTCCGTCGGTACCGGGCGACAAGAGCGTTGGGATCGTCGTGACCTACGACGATAAGCTGCCGTAATTCGGGCACGGTGGGACAAATCGGTCCGAACGTCGTATAAAGGTAGGACTCTCAAGTTCATGAGGTATCTGGCGATGAAGCGATTCGAACGATCTCGACTGGCGACCGGCGTGCTGGCCCTGGCTCTTCTCGTCTCGACAAGCCTTGTGGCTGCCGTGACCGACGAGGAGAAGGTCAAGAAAGACGACGGCGCAAAAGCGAAGACCACCGCCAAGGCCGAGACGACCCCCAAGGCCAAGCCCAAGAGTGGGGCACCGCTCTGTCCGGCGCCGGCGCCTGAATCGGCCGCCGTCAACACCCTCGAGGATCTCTTCGGCGACAGCGGCAACGCGTGGCTCACGCAGCTAGAGAAGAGCGAAGATGAGACCCAGAAGACCGACGAGGACGCCAAGAAGAAGACGAAGAAAAAACTGCGCTCCGACAAGGGAAAGAAACCCCGGCGCTGAGATCCTCTGCTCCGTCGAGTAGAATCCGTCGATGCCCGTTCGCCGCCGATGGATAGCCTGGCCCATCCTGCTCTTCCTGCTCGTCATCCCCGGTTGTCCAGCCGGGGATCCTGAGCCGACCGCTCCCCCCGCCGACGAGAGTTCCGCGCCCGAACTCGACCCGTGCCCCGACGAGAACGCATGGCTCGACGCTCTCGGGCGGGCGCGCAAGAACGATACGGTTGCGGAGTTCACCACTCAGGTCGTCGAACGCGAGGCCCGTTGCCCCGGTGATTGGCGCCCTCCATGGATCCTGGGAGAGATCGCCTACCGTGGCCGCGCGGAGGATAGCCTCGACCGGGCTCACGCCCATGCGAGACGAGCACGAGAACTTGCCCGCGACATCGAGAATCCGGTCGGCATCGCGAGATCCGCGAATCGACTGGGCGCCATCGCCCTACGCCGACAGGACTACCCCGCCTCTCGCGAGGCGTATGTCATGGCGCTCGACAACGCCTCCCTCGCCGGACGCGACGACCTGGCGGCGTTCTACCACAACAACTTCGCGGGAATGCTGCTCGAGAGTGGCGAGATCGCGTCTGCGCTGGAGCATCTCGACCGTGCGATCGCGGGACTGCGCGCACTCGAGATGGATGGTTCCGCCCGTCGTGCCAGCTACAACCGGGCCATCATCCTTAAGAACACCGGCAGCCTGACCGAGGCGGCAGAGATTCTCGACCAGGTCTTCACGGAAGCCACGGCGATCGGCGACAGTCGCTGGCGCGACCGCATCTGTGTCGCCCGGGCCGACCTCCATCGAAGCCTGGAACAGTTCGAGGAGAGCGAGCGTTGGTTCGCCCTCGTCGGGAGTGATCACCCGAAGGTCTCCACGGCCGCGAGACTCGGCCAGGGTCGCTCTCGTCTGGCGACCGGTCGGTATGACGAGGCCATCGAGCTACTCCGTTCGGTCGATGTGGAGGGTGCCGACCTCCCCGATCAAACGCTGGCTCGTATTTTCCTGGGTGAGGCACTCTTTCGTGGTGGCGGTCGTGACGAAGCGATCTCCGTTCTGTCCGATGTCGTGGCGGAGACGGAGACCGGTGGCATTCCCGAACATCGTTGGTTATCTCGCGCCCTGCTCTCCAAGGCGATCCTCGCCGGCGACGGGGGCGATGCCGGTGTCGACGATCTGCTTCGCGACGCGCTTCACATCCTTGAGAGCCAGGCCGACGGCCTGGATCCCCGACGTTCCGGCCTCGGCTATCTCCGCGAACGGACGGAGCCGTTCGCCGACCTCGCGGCCCGACTCGCCGAACAGGCGCAGCATGAGGAACTACTCGGAGTGATGGAGCAGGCTCATGCCCGAAGTCTCAGACGATTCACGGAGCAGGAGGGCCGGCGGATTCCGGCGGCGACATCGCTCGCGATCCTGAGGCGATCCCTGAAGCCCCACGAGGTGCTGCTCAGTTTCCTCATCGGTACGGATCGCGGTGCCGCGCTTCTGGTACATCGGGACGAGGTCCGAAGCCGCGCCATCCCGGGTTGGTCCACGTTGCGCCCGCTGACCACGCGTTATCGCAACGCGTTGCGAAGACCCCTTTTGGTTCGAGAAGCCCAACAGCGCCCGATGCAGGACCTGGATCGAGACATCGGCGTCGGCGTGGAGCTCTACCAACTCTTACTCGGCGACCTCACCTCCTCGGTCGAAAAGGCCGAACGCTGGTATGTGGTCGCGGACCAGGACCTGAATCTGGTGCCGTTCGCTGCCCTGCCGACCGGAACGACAGGCGGAGTTCCGACGTTCGTCGCCGAACAACACGAGGTTGCGCGGTTACCCCTGGCCGGTGCGATACCTCGCACCCATGAAACGCACGCCCCGGTTCTACTGGCCGGCGATCCAAGATTCTCTGCGGGCGCGGACTTCACCCGACTGCCGCTCGCGCAACGGGAGTTGACGACTCTCAGGACCCTCTGGGGTGAGACGGAACCGGAGACCCTCTGGGCCGATCAGTTCACACGAGACCGGTTGGATCGCCTGGATCTGGGCCGCTTCGGAACCCTCCACTTCGCGACCCACGCGCTGGCCTCATCGTCGGACCCCCGGCGCTGTGCCGTCCTTCTGAGCGACGGCGATCGGTGGACGGTGCCGGAAATCGCCCGACTGGATCTGGATGGCTCGCTTGTCATTCTCTCTGCGTGTCAGACCGGCGAGGGCGAGATCGTGCCAGGAGAGGGTGTGGTCGGATTGACGTGGGCATTCCTGCAGGCGGGCGCGAGCGGCGTGACGGCGAGCCTGTGGAGTGTGGAAGACACGTCCACAGAGATGTTGATGACGGCCTACCACCGTGGGTTGCGGGACGACGGGGACGCCGTGCGAGCCCTCGCCCTGGCGCGCCGCCACGTATCGGCCACGCAGCCGCACCCAGCCTACTGGGCTCCGTTCGTCGTCGTGCTGCGCCCCCAGGACTAGCGATCTAGTCGAGGCGCTCGAGCAGCTCTCGCGCGTCCGCCGCCAGCGGATGATCGCGTGACGCAACGATCTGAAGATAGCGTCGGGCGTCGTCCAGATGGTGTCGACCCAGCGCCGCCATCCCTCGCGAATGGAGGATGGTCGTGGTGTCCGCCCCGATCGCGTCGCTCTGGCTTTCGGCCGACACGAAGGCGCTATCGCCCTCTTCGAACTCTCCGGCCATGACGAGCGCCCGACCGTGATAGAGCGCGACGTCGGGACCCGGTGCGAGTTCACGGATACGACCCAGCGCGTCGGCGGCCTCGCGCCACTCCCCGTTGCGCCAGGCCTCGTCGGCCCGAGACCAGAGATCGACGACCCCTCCTGCGCCCGACCCACGGGTCACAGGCGGAGGCTGGATCGACCCAGGCGTGAAGACCACATCGCTCCCGTCCGGTAACGTGAACTGACCCGGGGAGCCCTGACGAAAGAGATCCGGCGCGAAGACCACGACGATCAGAGCCGCCGCCGCCAACCCGCCGACGAGCCGCCACGACAACCAGGACCACGGAGCCGCAAACGAGAACCCTGCGGGCTTCTCCATGACCGGTTCCTGCCTGAGCCGCGCGGCGACGATGGCTCGTGTCGCGTCGAACTGGCGACGCTCGCCCACCAACGGGCCGTGGCGTACAACGGTGGAAAACGATGCCATGTCCGCCGCCAGCAACGCGCAGTCGGCACACCCGGTATGTTGGTGTTCAAGAAACGCCATGCGCTGAGGCGTGGCCATACGCCCATCGAGCCAGGCATCCAGCTCTCTCTCCGAGAGGAATCCACACCCGACGGGGTTCGCTCTATTGCGACCTGCGTTAGAACTCATTGCCCGCGTCTCCCTCAGTCCACGATATCGCGGGCACCCACACCCGCTTTTTCGAGACACTTACGAAGTTTCCTTTGTGCGGCGATCAGAGTCGCCCGGGCACCGCTTCGATTGGTCAGCCGCAACGAGCGGGTCAACTGCTCGAGGGTCTCGCCGCCAAAGTAGTTGCCGATGACGACCGCCCGTTGCACCTCGTTGAGACCGGCCAGGCAGTTCTGCATCGTCGCACCGACGTGAGCCTTGGCCAGTTGGTGGTCGGGGTCCGGCTGGTCGGCACGGAGTAGATCCTCCTGCAGCGCATCGGGTGTCGCTGCCGGGATCTCGTCGGCGTGGGTTCGCCATCGGCGGCGAAGGTTGAGAAGCCTGTTCTGGGCCATTCGGAACAGCCAGGTCTTGAACGATGCCTGCCCTCGAAAGCCGTCCAGCGCAGTCAGGACGCCGAGGTACAACTCCTGGTTAACTTCGGCCGCCACCTCGCCGTTGCCGATCCGACGACGAAGAAAGGCGAAAGTGATGGGACCGTAGCGCTCGAACAGCTGCATGAACGCGTCGTCCCGATCCTCGCCGGTCTGAAACTGCTTGACCAGTTCCGTATCCGTGGGCTTGCCATCCTGACCGGGGTGCGAACCACTCACAACGTCTCTCCCGAGGCTCGTGATCCGGGGCGGTCGAGCCGTCCCGTCACAGGATAAGGACACCCGACGCCAACGAGTTCACAAAAAAAACAGCCTCCCGACCCGGGGGGGGTGGCGGGAGGCTGAATTACCTCGAATGATCTCTAAAAATGGGATTGGGAGCCTCATCAATGGCACCCAACCCCATGGGGGAGATGGCACCCACAAGATACCCGCCCCTCCGGAGAATTGGACCCGCGCGGTGCTTTGTCTGCTGTCGGACGATCCGCAAGTGAACGCCGTAAGTTGCTATACTTGGCGTTTCCGGCCGGTGAGACACCTCATGAGCTTTGTTCAAAAGACGTGTGTCGCACTCGGGGGCCTAGTCCTCCTCTTCATCCTCGGCTGCGGAGAGGCTCCCCCTGCCCCTTCCGACGCAGGTTCCGACGGCGCCACGGCCGTCGTCGTTTCGGGGCTGTCCCCGCTACGAACGACCGAGGACCCGACGCTGCAGGCCTGGACGGGTGAACAACTCACCAACGCCGCCACCGCAGAACTCAAGCGGATCCGCGACGGTCTCGTCGAACCCGACGTGTCCATCGACGACGGCCCGACGGTCGCCGTCCGTGCACCGGCGATCGGGGATGCGGGTTCCGTCTATCGCGAAGGATCGCTCTCTGTGACGCGACCCCGAACCGAAGGCAGCGAGACCCCCGCAGAGCGACGAATCGCCGTGGGTCGGTACTTCGATGGGCTCCACGACTCCCTTCGCGTACCCGAAGGTACTCCGATACGAATCAAACCCAAGATCTACCGGATCACCGTACGAGACGCCCAGTTTGATACTCGCGTTCGGTGGACCTTCTATGCTCAGTCGGACACCGTCTCCTCACAACGCACCGAGGAATGGCAAGTCACCTGGAAGTCGCCTGCAACGCGCGGTGGCCGGCCTCAGATGCTCTCGGCGGAGATCCTGGAGCGCGAACGGGTCTTTTTCGAATCGAAATCGGGTCCGTTGTTCGGCGATGTGACGGAGACGGTAACCGCGGCACTCGAAGATTCCGTCTCCCAGTTCGAGATCGGCGTCGATCGTTGGGCGTCCGTCATCTCCCAGTTTGATTTCATGACACTGCTCGGCCACAGCGGAATCGCGGTGGGTGACGTCAACGGCGACGGCCTGGATGACGTCTATATCAGCGAGGAGGGCGGGCTTCCGAATCGCTTGTGGGTCCAGCAACCCGACGGAAGCATTCGGGATCTGTCCTCGGTGGCGGGAGTCGACTGGCTGGATGCGACCTTCGGCTCTCTCCTCGTCGATCTGGACGGAGATGGCGATCAGGATCTTGCCGCGGCCACCTACCCCCAACTGGTCCTGGCGGAGAACGATGGCCAGGGACGATTCACGGTTCGCCAGCGCGCAACCTGGGTCGAGCAGGCCTACTCGCTGTCGGCTGCGGACTACGACAACGACGGCGACCTGGATCTCTACCTCGCGACGTACGGTGGCAGTGGTACAGGGTCCGCAGGAGCCATCGATGCCGACGGAGCGGTCGCCACGACCTCGGCTCCGTTCCCCTACCACGACGCGCAAAACGGCGGCGCCAACGTGCTACTACAGAACGATGGATCGTTCGGCTTCAAAGACGTCACCCTCACGACAGGTCTTGACGCACATAACCGGAGATTCAGCTTCGCCTCGGCCTGGAACGACTATGACCGCGACGGAAACGTCGACCTCTACGTCGCCAATGACTTCGGCCGCAACAGCCTCTATCGCAACGAGGGTGGCCGATTCGTCGACGTCGCCAAGGTCGCCGGTGTCGAGGATATCGGGACGGGAATGTCGGTTGCGTGGGGAGACTACGATCGCGATGGGCGGCCGGACCTTTACGTCGGCAATATGTTCTCGAGCGCCGGCAACCGGGTAGCCCGCCAGGCACAGTTCGCCGAACAGCACACGCCAGTTGCCGCAGAACACCTCCTGCGCACGGCTCGCGGCAACTCTCTCTTTGCGAATGCGGGTGACGGAACGTTCAGGGACGTGACACTGGAAGCCGCGGTCGACCGCGGTCTGTGGGCCTGGTCCTCTCGGTTCGGCGATCTCAACAACGACGGCTGGGAAGACATCGTCGTCTGCAACGGGTTTGTGACGGGTGACGATACCGGCGACCTCTGAAGCTTCTTCTGGCGGCAGGTCGTGTCGCAATCACCGGACAACTCGTTACCGACCGCCTCGTACACCAGCGGCTGGGCGCAGATCAACGAATTTCTTCGAGAGGGGCGTAACTGGAGCGGGAATGAGCGTAACGTCGTCCTGCTGAACACGGGCTCGGAGCGCTTCGCCGATATCTCCGCCGTGAGTGGACTCGATTTCGTTGACGACGCGCGTGGGCAAGCATCGGTCGACTGGGATCAGGACGGCGACCTCGACTTCTGGCTGCGCAACCGGACGGCACCGCGTGTGCGATTGATGTTGAACCGTGGAGAGCACGGACCGTCCGTGGCCCTCAGACTGCGCGGGGTGACCAGTAACCGCGACGGCATCGGTGCTCGCATCGAGATCGAGTTTGCCGACGCCTCCTCGCCGGCACTCGTTCGCTACCTCACGGCCGGGGACGGATTCCGTTCCCAGTCCAGCAAGTGGGTGCACTTCGGTTTGTCTTCAACCCCGGAGATCGATTCCGTGGTCGTCGATTGGCCAGGCGGAGAACAGGAGCGGTTCGACGGGGTTCAAGCGGGCGGCAGGTTCTTGCTGGAACAGGGGCGTGGAACGGCGCAGGCCGTGGCACCCCGCACCGTGACCCCTGACCTTCCCAGCTCGCCGCGCCCGGTCGGTTCACAGATTCCGAACCGGACGGTGCTCTCGCGACGATTCCCGATGACGGCGGTCGATGTTCGTTCCTTGGAACCGGACGCTGCGATCGCCGTTCCCACACAGGGGCATCCCACGCTTCTCAACCTCTGGGCCAGCTGGTGCAGTCCGTGTATCGAGGAGTTGCAGACACTACGCGACGCCCACGACAGACTCTCCACAGCCGGTCTCGAGATCGTTGCGGCTACGGTGGAGGGTCTCGATCCGGAGAGCCCCACGACCCTTGACGACGCACGCGGGCGCGTCGCGGAACTCCGGCTGCCATTTGTTTCTGCGGAGGCCGACTCGAACCTCCTCGACAGGCTTGCGGAACTCGAACGTCTCCAGTTCGCCCGCGTTCGCGAGCTCGCCGTCCCGACCTCGTACCTTTTCGACGAGCGTGGCAGACTGGCCGTCATCTACCGTGGGAAGGTCGAGGCCGAGACCCTGATCGCCGATCTCGATCTCCTGTCTATCGAGGGTGCCGAGCTTCTGCCTCGAGCGCTCCCCTACCCGGGCCGATCCCTCAATCCGTACCTACCCGTCGAGGTCTTCCTTCCCGGCATGGCCGAGTCCCGCATCGCGTCGGACCCCGAGGCGGCGATCGCGCTCCTCGAATCGACCATCGCCTATCAGACCGGCCGACGAACCAGCGGTCGCCTCAACGAGCCCCAGACTCGCCGCCTGAACGAAGAACTGGCGCACAATCGTGTGACGCTGGGGCGGGCTCTCGCCTCTGCGGGGAGGGCGCGAGAGGCCGTCGAGAGCTATCAGGCCGCCCTGCGGATCGATCCTCGCCAGGCCGACGCGATGAACGGGCTGGGTGGCATGCTGTCTGCGGCGGGTCGATACGATCAGGCCCTCGGGATGTACCGGCGCGCCCATGAGATCCGCCCCGACGATCCGGCGCTCAGAACAAACCTGGGAATCGCGGAGATGTACGCCGGCGATATCGACCGCGCGGTGCAGCTCTTCTCGCGGCTCGTCGAGGAGACACCGCTCTCCGCCGAAGCCCACTTCAATTTGGGAGTCGCGTCGCGGCAGTCCGGTCGGTCACGGGACGCGCGAACCCATCTGATCCGTTCCGTTGAACTCGACGGCGATGGCGTGGGTGCCCTCACGGAGCTGGCCTGGCTCCTGGCGACCGAACGGGATCCGGCGTTGCGAGACGGAGCACGGGCGGTTCAGTTGGCCGCCAGAGCGCGCGAACTCGCCGGGGGCCTCGACGCCACGATCCTCGACACCCTGGCAGCCGCCCACGCAGAGGCCGGACAGTTCGAAGAGGCTCGATCCCTGGCAGCGGAGGCGCTGGAACTGGCTCGACGGGAACAGAATCCGGCGCTGGCACGATTCATCGGACAACGACTTCGCGGGTACGAGCAAGACACACCGTTCCGCGAGTAGGGCGACCTACGCTGTCGCCTGTAACGCATACAGTGTCCTGTAGATCCCGTTCTCGAGGACCAGCAATTCCTCGTGCGTCCCTTGCTCGCGTAGTTCACCCTGGTGCAGGACGAGAATCCGGTCGGCGTCTCTGACCGTCGCGAGTCGATGGGCGATCAGAATCGAGGTCCGATCCGAAAGTAGGGTCGCCAACGCCAGTTGGATCTTCTGCTCCGTCCGCGGATCGACGGATGCCGTCGCCTCATCCAGAACCAGGATCCCGGGATCGAACGCAACCGCCCGCGCAAAGGTCAAGAGCTGCTTCTCTCCGACGGATAGATTGGAGCCCCGCTCGCGAATGCGCTCGTCGTAGCCGGCGGGCAACGTCTCGATGAATCGATCGACCTGCACCGCCCGAGCCGCGGCTTTTACACGATCCGGGCCTATTGTGGGGTCGCCCAGCGAAATATTGCCGCCCACCGAACCCGCGAACAGGAACGGATCCTGAAGAACGATGCCGATCGAACGACGAAGATCGCGTAGTCGATACTTGCGAATGTCGACACCGTCCAGCAGGATTCGCCCCTGCTGCACATCGTAGAGACGTACGAGCAGACGGATGAGTGTCGTCTTGCCGGAGCCCGTCCAACCGACCACACCGATCCGCTCACCCGGGCGGATATGAAACGACACGTCTTTCAGCACCGGCCGTTCGTCGTCGTAGCCGAACGTCACGTTCTCGAATCGAATATCGCCGGCCAGCTTCTCCGGAACGGGAATTGCGCCGTCGCTGGACTTGATCGATACCTCCGTATCCAGGAGACCGAAGATCCGCTCCGCCGCCGCCATGGCCGCCTGCATCACGGTGTAGCGCTGCGACAATTCCTGGACGGGCCGAAAGAACTTCGCCGAGTACTCGATGAACGCGACCAACGTTCCAAACGTCACCATGCCGGCGAGAATCCCGTACCCTCCGGCCCACAGCAGCACCGCCAGGGCGACAGCGGCGACCAACTCAGCGAGGGACGTAAAGCTGGACTCGTAGACCACCGCCTTGAGTTGAGCCTCGCGATGCTCGGCGTTGATCTCCGCAAACGCCTCTGCGCTCTCGTTCTCTCGACCGAACATCTGCACGATGCGCATGCCGGTTACGTTCTCCTGCAGAAACGCGTTGAGCCGCGCGATCGCCCCCCGGACCGTCCGATAAGCAGATCGCATTCGACCCCGGAATTGCAACGTCACGAAGATGATCGGCGGGATGACGGCGAAGGTCACCAGCGCGAGCCTCCAGTCCATCGCAAGCAGAATCACGACAATGCCGATCACCTTGACCAGGTCCGCGAGAATCATCACGAGCCCCGAGGTGAACACCTCGTGAATCGCCTCGACGTCACTCGTCACGCGTGTCATCAGCCGACCGACCGGATTTCGGTCAAAGAAGCTCGACGGTAGTCGTTGAAGATGAGCGAACGCGTCGGTCCGGAGGTCGTACACGACGTTCTGCCCGGTCCTCTCCAGAACGTAGATCTGTAACCAGCGCAGAAGGAACTCTCCCAGCAACGCCAGCCCGAACCACAGGGCAAGGATTCCGAGCCCGTCGGAGTTTCTGGTACCGATATGGTCATCGATTGCGATACGGATCAAATAGGGCTGAACGAGCTGTGCCGCACCGAGGACGAAGATGATCACGAACGAGACGAATACCAGAGTCCGGTGCGGGCGAACGTAGGCCCACAAACGCCGAAACATCTCCGCGTCGTAGACTTTTCCCAGCCGGTCGTCTGCCGAACCGGGGTGATGGCCGTGCGCGCTCATCCCTGTTCCAATCGTTGTTGTAGACGTTGACGGTCGAAGAGTTGGCGATACAGTCCGTCGGCGGCAACCAGTTGCTCGTGACTGCCATCCTCGACGATGCGGCCTTCGTCGAGGACGAGGATTCGATCCATGTTTGCGAGCGATGTCAGGCGATGGGTGATCAGAATGGTCGTCCGCTCCGACCGCCAGTGGCCGAGCTGCTCGAGCACCGAGCGCTCCGTATCCGCATCGAGACTCGACAACGAGTCATCGAGAATAAGAACGTCAGGGTCGGTAAGGACGGCGCGGGCCAGCGTAGCTCGTTGTCGTTGCCCCCCGGAGAGCGTGAACCCGCGCTCGCCGACGGGTGTCTCGATCCCCTCGGGAAAGGCCGCCAGGTCTCCTTCAAGATTCGAGATTCGAATTGCCCGACCGATCTCCTCCGCCTCCGCATCGGGGCGCCCGAAGATGACGTTCTCCTGAATCGTGCGCGAGAACAGAAACGCCTCCTGGGGAACGTAGCCGACACTTCGGCGCCATCGCTCCAACGGGATGTCGTTAAGATCGACTCCATCGACAAACACTCGATCGCGCGGAACCGGGTAGACCCGAGCAAGGATATTGACCAGGGTCGACTTCCCGGAGCCCACCGGACCCACGATGGCGATCCGGCTTCCCTTGGGGATCTTCAGATCGATATCTCTGAGAGACGGCGGACGAGACGTGTCATCGGACGCGTGTCGAAACGTCAACCCGCGGATCTCCAGGTCGCCCCGCAACGGCCCATCGGTCGGCAATCGATCTTCTCCGTCGACGACATCCGGCTCAACCCGAAGAATCTCCAGCAGCCGGTCGGCCGCGCCCAGACCCCGTTGAAACGTATTGAGAATCCAGCCAAGGGCGATGGTCGGCCAGACGAGGAGCCCGAGATACGCGTTGAACGCGATGAAGTCGCCTAACGAGATCCGGCCGTCAATCACGGCCCGTCCACCAAGGAACAGCACCACGAGGGAGCCCGCACCGGCGACGACACCGATCAACGAGATCATCGTTCCGCGGGTCGCCGCCATCGCGAGGTTCCGCTCGCGATAAATGTTGCACTCCGCTGAGAACATCTCGATCTCTCGGTCCTCCTGGGCATAGGTCTTTACTTGCTGAATGCCGCTGATGTTCTCCTGCACGCGGCTGGAAATCGTCGCGAGTTGTTCCTGCACCGCGACGGACGTCGAGTAGATGCGGCGATTGAGCCGATTGACCGTGAGGAACAGGATCGGGTAGATCCCGAGTGCGAACAGCGTCAGCGTCGCATCGATCCTGAACAACAAGACCGCTGCCGCCGTGTAGATAATCGTGGTGTTGGCCACGTTCATCACACCCGGGCCGAAGAACCCCTGGATCTGTCGGATATCGTTCACACCACGAGACATGATGTCGCCGACACGATGGCTGTCGTAGAACGTAGCGCCCAGCGAGAGAAGATGACGGAAAAAGCGCTCGCGGATGTCGTAGCAGATCTTGCGGCTGTTGCCGAGGATCGCCAGCCTCGAGAAGGTCCGAACAACCGCCTGTAACAGCGCGACCACGACGATCGCGATCGAATAGCGAATCGTCGTACCGATCGGCTCGCCGGCTTCGAGCCCGTCAATCGCCTCCCGAAGCAACCAGGGAACCGACAGCACGAGGGCGTTGGTCGCCAGCAGGAGGACGAATCCTCCCACGAACGTACGCCAATACCTGTGTGCGGCAGGCCAAAGAAGAGAACGCGCCATCTGTCGCTAGTCGCGCGTTAGTTTTCGATACCGAAGCCGATGCGGACGATCGGCGTCATCACCCATTCGTCGTCGCCGGTCCTCCTCGTACTCCTGGTAGTTTCCGCTGAACCATTCGACCTGACTATCCCCCTCAAACGCGAGGATGTGCGTCGCGATCCGGTCGAGGAACCAGCGATCATGCGAGATGACAACGGCACAACCGGCGAAATTGAGTAGG
Source organism: Acidobacteriota bacterium (assembly GCA_029861955.1). Classification (NCBI taxonomy): domain Bacteria; kingdom Pseudomonadati; phylum Acidobacteriota; species Acidobacteriota bacterium. The sequence goes on along the minus strand of JAOTYK010000019.1, from coordinate 24,289 downwards.
GCGTCCTCCAACGCACGCAACGTGTCTACGTCCAGATCGTTGGTCGGCTCGTCAAGTAGCAATAGGTTTCCACCGCTCTTCAGGGTGCGAGCCAGATGAACCCGGTTGCGCTCCCCCCCGGAGAGGGTCTTGACCAGCTTCTGCTGGTCGGCACCCTTGAAGTTGAACGAGGACGCATAGGCCCGCGACGACACCTCGCGCTTGCCGAGCATGATCTGCTCGTTGCCCTCGGAGATCGCCTCCCAGACCGTCTTCTCCGGCTCGAGGGCGTCCCGAGACTGATCGACGTACGCCAGTTCTACGGTCTCGCCGATACGAAGCGTTCCCGAGTCCGGCTTCTCCTCTCCGGTAATCATCCGGAATAGTGTGGTCTTTCCCGCGCCGTTGGCACCGATCACACCCACGATTCCGCCGGGCGGAAGACTGAATTCCAATTGATCGATCAGCAGTCGATCCTCGTAGCCCTTGCTGAGTCCCGAGGCCTCGACGACGACATCCCCCAGACGCTTGCCTGCCGGGATGTAGATCGCTTCCAACGCGGAACTCTTCTCGTGATCCTCTGACAGCAGTTCCTCGTAACGCTTGACTCGTGCCTTGTTCTTGGCCTGACGAGCGCGTGGAGCCATTCGGACCCACTCAAGTTCACGATCGAGCGTTCGCTTGCGCGATGCAGACGCGCGCTCTTCCTTGTCGAGGCGCGCGCGCTTCTGTTCGAGCCACGACGAGTAGTTCCCCTCCCAGGGGATGCCTTCGCCGCGATCCAATTCGAGAATCCAACCGGCGACGTTATCCAGGAAATATCGGTCATGGGTGATGGCCACAACCGTACCCGCGTAATCGTGGAGATGGCGCTCAAGCCACGCCACCGACTCGGCGTCGAGGTGGTTTGTCGGTTCGTCAAGCAGCAGGAGGTCCGGCTGCTGCAAGAGGAGTCGACAGAGGGCGACCCGCCGCCGTTCGCCGCCGGAGAGATGTTCGACACTCGACTCGGCCGGTGGACACCGAAGCGCGTCCATCGCCAACTCGAGACGGCTCTCCAGTTCCCAGGCGCCGACCGCGTCGATCCGATCCTGGAGCTTGGCCTGTTCCTCCAGAAGCTTGTCCATCTCGTCCGCTTCCAGCGGTTCCGCAAATCGATCCGATAGCTCGTTAAACCGATCGAGAAGGGCCTTGGTCTCGGCAACCCCCTCTTCGATGTTCCCGAGGACCGTCTTGTCGGGATCCAGTCGCGGTTCCTGCTGTAGGAAACCGACCGTCGCTTTCTTGCCCGGGAAGGCCTCGCCGTCGAACTCGGTATCCTCGCCGGCCATGATCCGTAGAAGCGAGCTCTTGCCGGCGCCGTTACTCCCCAGGACGCCAATCTTCGCGCCGTGGAAGAACGACAACCAGATCCCCTTGAGGATCTCTCGTTTCGGTGGAACGACCTTCCTCAGGTCTTTCATGGTGTAGATAAACTCGGGCATCGGGGTCTCCTGCTTGGTCGAACGACGCAGCTTATAGCAGGTGGCGGTCCCTCCGCCCCCTGCTATACTCCCGGCTCTCAAGGTTTTGACTACTCAAAAGGAGTTTCATGAAACGCTTTCGGCGACCCGCGAACCTGATTCTCGTGGCGATCCTCGCACTTCCTGTGATCGCCCTGGCGAACGGCGATGAGCTCGTCACCGATCGCCCCGACCAGACCGAGTCCGCGGAGACCATCGCCGCCGGAGCGTTCCAGGTTGAGCTGGGATATAGCCGGATTGAGGTCGACCAACCGGGGGTCCGTCTGGAGATCGATAGCGTGCCCCAGACCCTGGTTCGGATCGGGTTGGACCCACGCTGGGAACTTCGTATTGGCTACGCGGGCTACCAGAAACTCAGCCCCGAAACTCCCTCGGGCCCGCGCGTCCGCGGAAACGGTGACGCGTCCCTGGGATTCAAGTGGAAGCTCGCCGAAGAGGCCGGCCCCCGGCCGCAGGTCGCCCTACTGGGGGAGATTCAGATTGCCAGTGGCGATCCCGACCTGGGACGAAACGAAACCGATCCGGCCTTTCGATTCAGCTTCTCTCACACGCTGTCTGACCGCGCCGGGGTCGGCTACAACGTCGGAGTGCGCCTCGATACCGTCGAGGATCCGTCGGGAGACGACGATCAACTCGCATCGGCAATCTGGACGGTGGCCTACGGTCGATCGCTCACTGAGCGTTGGGGGTTTTTCGTCGAGGCGTTCGGCGAGAGTGGTCTGAGCGCCGCTGACGGTGCAGCGAATGGGATCGATGCCGGAGTGACCTGGCTCCTACGCCCGCTAATCCAACTGGATTTTTCTACGGGTGTCGAGGTCACCAGCGGGAATGATCGGTTCTTCGGAGTCGGCCTGTCGTTCCGCAACCGCTAACGACGAGCGCCTCGAACCCACGGCATTTCGTACGTATACGGTGTGTAGGGTTGCTCGGGTTTCGCCTGTAACTCCAACTCCGACAGGACCAGTGCCGGTGAGACCGTCGAGACCGGCACGTAGCCGGACTCGGCGCCGCACCACGCATTATCCACCTCTCCGACGCGGCCGGCGGCGACAATGCCCTGCGTCGCATTGAGCGGCGTGCCGACGAAGTTGACGCCTCGAATCCACTCCTGTCGTCCGTCGGGGTAGACCCGGGCAGCGAGATTGATCTCTCCCATGAACGCCTGAAAGTTGTAGGCGTCGGTCGCCGTCTCCCCGCTGCTGGCGTGGACGACGCGCAGACCGTAGGGCGCACCGGAACGGACGATCTCGTCAAGAAACCGTTGCCAAAGAGCCTTGCGTTCGAGGCCGTCCCGCGCTTCGACGCAGAGCACCCCCATGCGACTGATCGGACGCTCATGGTAACAACACCGCGCATGGCCGTTGGATCGATGCCCACGGGCGAGGCCGACGCGTGTTCTCAGGTAATCCTTCAACACGCCATCCTCGATCAGATTCGCCCGTGCTGCGACGACTCCCTCGTCGTCGTATCGGTAGTGACCGACCAGGGAGCACCCGTCGTAGTGTGTTCTCGGAGGGTCGTCGTAGACCGAGAGGAACGAAGGAAGAACTTTCTTCCCCAACGCGCCCTTGAAGGTTTGTCCCTCTCCCGAGGCCAGCAAGCGGCATCCTTCCAGTCGATGCCCGACTGCCTCGTGAATCAGGAGTCCTGCCGGGATCGGCTCCAGGAAGGCCGGACCGGAAAACGACCGAACGAGTGGTGCCTCGGCCAACGCGCGGAGTTGCGTCACGACCTTCGAGATCTGACGACGAAACGCCTTCTCGTCCGGAAGTTCCTCGAGGTCCGTCACCGTGATCTTGTGGGTCCACGGAAAAGCATCCCCGCGCTTCGAGAGAAGCCACAGATAGCACTCGAGAGAGACCACCGGGTGACTCTCGATGATTCGCGACCCGACCGAGTCCACAAAGACACGGGCGGTCAGGTCCGCCGAGAACTCGACGTGTGAATCTTTGATATCCCCGTATCGCTTCAGGGATCGAGAGACCCGGGTCACGTAGTCCAACCAGAAGTCATGATCGATGGTCGGGAGGGTCTTCCAGTCCTCAGCGCGACGGGCTTCCAGTTTCTCGAACGCCTGGAAGCCCCTGTTCTGATCACGATAGGTCAACGCATGGGACCGTTTATTCAGCAGGGTCTCGAGCGCTTCTCGATAGCGGGCGTCCGCCAGCCTCCACAGACCGTGACGGGTGCCGTCGAGATGACCGTCAAACGGAAGATCGACATACGAGTAGGACTCGGCTTCCTTGTCGTTGTCATCGAGCCCCCCCTCACGCACTTGGTCATACCGATGGGAGCCGACGCGAACATCACAGAAGGCGTTGCGACGCCGACGCCGGCTGTCCTGACCGACCGCACCGTAGCGAGCCTGGATGGTCCAGGCCTCCTCGTCACGGATCAGGTACGAGAGGAAGTAGGGGCGCGGATGTCCCGGTGCCTTCATCATCGCCATCGCGCGACGGAGTTCTTCCGCGGCGACTCCGGCGACGCGACGACTCGAGGTCAGGGCCAGGCCCGGTGTCATCTATCAGGATCCGGAGACTGGAATCGTCGATACCGAAGACGCCGGCGCACGACGCCCAAGTTGCCCATCGAGCCAGGAGAGCAATCGCGACGGCGCGAGGTAGCCGCTGGTGCGGGAGATGACCCGGCCATCCGCCCGCATCAGCATCACCGTCGGATAGCCCTGCACCTTGTAGCGACGGGCGACGTCGACCCCACGATAGCCGCCCGCTTCCTCGGCGGACTCTGCATTGATGCGAACGGCGATGATCCCGCCGAGCCGATCGATCACCTGCTGATCGCGCCACGTGACTTGATTCATCTTCTTGCAGTAACCGCACCAGGGCGTTTCGAAGCTGACCAGGATCGGGAGATCGTCCTGCTCACCCAGCTGCAACGCGGCACCGAAGTCGGTCCACTCGACGCGGGTCCGTGAGACGCGCATCACCTCGTCGCCAGTGGGCTGCGGCGACGCGATCGCGCTACCGGACTGACTGGCGAACAGCAGCCCGACAACCACGATGGAAGCGGACGCCCCGGAAGCCAGCATCAAGCCGGTCGTGATCGGCCCCGGCCCCGATCGCTGGGTCGAGGAACCCCCGGTCTGGAACAACAGCAGAACGGCTCCTACGATGGCGCCCATGAGTACGGTCAGCATGATCGGACCCTCGGCGCCGGAGAGCAACACTCCCGACGCGATTGCGATTGACAACAGAAGCCCACACCACCTTGCCCAGACGCGATTGCCGAACAGAGCGAGAGCCATGAAGAACAGTAGCGCGATCCCGCCCCAACGACTGACCTGAAATCCAACATGGGTCGTCACGATCGGAGAGAAGGTCAGCACCGCTGCCACGAGCAGGAAGTAGAGCGCGGTGAAGATGGCTCCGAACGACATCGGCGGGTCTCCGTTTTTCCGTTGGGGGAAGCCCCGGCATCCGGCCGAGACGACGCCACCACTCTAGCCCGCGATGCGAACGGAATCAAACGGCGCGGGTCTCCCGGGAGCCGGGGTAGGATGGAAGGATGAAACTGCCCCGTAGTCCGTTCGCCACCGCCTGCCTGATGCTCGCCCTTGCGTCGAGGCTGCCCGTGTCCGCCGGGCTCGAAATCGACGTCGGCGGCCGCGTGCTGGCACCGGGAGAACCGGTCCGGGTCTGGGCCGATTCGGACGTCCCGCTCGACCATCTGAGCGGCACCTTCCTGGAGCGTGTGATCCAGTTCACGGCAGACCCACGAGATCCGGCCCGACATCGCTGGGTGGGCTGGACGCTCGTGGATCTGGATGCCATGGCGGGAGCCCAGGTCATCGAGGTACGTGGCACGACGACCGACGGGGACACGGTGATCGGCACCCACGCGCTGACGATCGAATCACGGGAGTTTCCCGAAGAACGGCTATCCGTCTCCTCGAAGTACGTGGAACCGCCGGCAGACGTACGGGATCGGCTCGATCGCGAGCGCGGGAAGCTGCGCGCCCTCTACCTTAAACGCGACGCGCCGATCGCCGAAGGCCCCTTCGTCCGCCCCGTGCCGGGCGAGCCGACGTCCATCTTCGGTCTGCGCCGGTTCTTCAACGACGCGCCTCGCTCCCCTCACCCCGGACTCGACCTGCGGGCCGCAGAGGGCACGGGGGTGATCGCCAGCGGGGACGCCCGCGTCGTGCTGGCCCAGGATCTCTACTACTCGGGGAACACCGTCATCCTGGATCACGGCGGCGGGTTGTTCACGCTCTACGCGCACCTCAGCAAGCTACAGGTCAAGGAAGACGACGCCGTCGAGGCCGGCCAACGAGTGGGCCTATCCGGCTCCACCGGGCGAGTGACAGGCCCACACCTCCACTGGGGTGCCAAGATCGGCGACGTACCGTTCGATCCGACCGCCCTGCTGGATCCTTCCCTGTTCGCGCGTCCGGACTGAGCCTACGCTTCCGGAATCCGGTCCTTCATCCGTCGGAGCCGCTCATCACGGTCGCGGGCGAACCGCTCGATCCCATCCGCTATATGTCGAGATGAGAGGTGGGCCTCATCGATGACCTCGTCGACACTGCCGCCGGTGCGCCAGCGATCGTCGAAGTCGGAGGTCAAGGAGTACTCGGCAACGAGTTGGTGGGCGATCCAATCGGAGGTGACCCGCCGGGATCGGTTGCTTATCACCATCGAGTCCCATCGATCGCTGTCGGAAAGCACCGAATCGCGATACGCACGATCCTGCAACGCGAACAGCTGCGGGCTGATCGCGGCGACGATCTTCACGTTGGGGCCACTCGAATTGAGTTTCGGCAAGATCTTGACGAGGTTGTTGGTCGTCGATGAGCCCTGAACGATCACGGTCCCGGCCTTCGGTCGCGACGCGTCGTACGCTCGGATCAAATACGCCCCCCGAGCTGCCTCGAAGTGGGAATCCATTCCCAGCGCATCTCGATCGGGAATCTCGATGGCAGGACGCGTCAGGTGCAGTGCCACGATGGCGGCGTCGGTCTTGAGTGCTGCGGCCAGGACGACGGGCACCTCGTTGTATTCCCACGGATGCAGGTCGATCACATGACCGTCCGGAAACAACTGGGTCACTCCCGGGGAGAAAATGCCGAAATGGGTTCGAGAATCCTCGGCCGTTTCCGGCCCCGAATGACCGGCGACCCAGATCACCTTGCCGACCTTCAGATCGCAGTCCTGGGCCAACTGGCTGAAGAGACGCATCGGCCCGTACTTCAGATACGAGAACGAACCGTAGGTCGAGCAACCGGTCCAGAATCCGTTGAACTCCTTCATCGGATCCGAGGCCAGGTTCACCGACGCCGCACCGACACAGATCCCTGCGTTGGTGAATTCAGTAATCTGCTGCGGAAGCAAGACGCCGTCGGGGTCCTCGTCGCGCTGATACCAGCCGTAGCCTTCCACGTCGCCGTAGCCCTTGGCGAAACCGGAGATGTTGGTCGAGTCGGCAAGATCGGCGGAGCAGACGACGAACAGCGGTCGGTTGTAGTTCTTACGGGCGTAACTGTTGACCCACGCACCCCAGGTCGCCAGCCCGGTCCGATTCGGTTTGATCTCACCCGGCTTGGCGTAGACCGACTCGGGATAGTTGCGAAAATCGTAGAGCGCCTCGTCATGAAAGATCGCGGCGCCGCCTCCGTCGAGACGCATGCCATCAATCGAGTCGGGCACCGATTCGGCGAGCTTCAGCAACCGATCGCCGATCGCCTCCACCACGTCTGGGCGATCATCAAGAATGCTCATCGCCGTACGCAGATTGGTGGCTGCCTGTTCGCGGACGGCCGCTTCCCCTTCGGGGGTCGGCTGGTCTTTCCCCTCGTAGGTGACGCCGTATTTCTCGGCAAACCCGTCGCGCAGTTGCCAGAACGGCTCACTGTTCATCTTGTGCGCGGCACCGTGAGACTTGTTGTCGTACTTCAAGTAACCGCGCCCCTTGCGGGTCTTGAACCAGGCCATCGTCGGGGCGCGATTCGGATTGGGCCCGTAGACGGTCTCGAGTAGCGCGCGACAGACCGGCCCCCACTCGGATCCGTGTTCGGTCCCGCCGACCTTCCACCCATTAGGCTCAAACCAATCGACGGGGGCGCCGTGAACCACCGAGGAGATCGCGTTGTCATCGATCCCGTAGTCGTTCCAGTCCACCAGAAACGTGAGATTGTCCAGGCCCAGACCCCACGCGCTATTCCGCGTCTCGTGACTCGCCCCCGGTGTCAATCCGCCCTCGCCTTCGACGGCGAACACCCTGACCTCTCGGGCACCCGCCATCCGGAGCGCCAGGGCCTCCCCTGCGGCGGCCGGCATACCATGCCCCGACGGCCCGGTGTTCCACTTGAGGAACATCGTCTTCCCTTCCATCTCCGCGTGACCGGCGAGACCCTGGTTGTGCCGCAGGTCGAGCAGGTCCTCCCAGGTCAATGCGTACCGGCCGTCGCTCGGAAAGGCGAATGCTTCGTTTCCGGTCTGCTTGTGTCGTCTGCGTGCGATCTCATTCAGCACGGCCAGCGACGCGTAGACCAATGGGACGGTGTGCCCGGCCGAAAGCACGAATCGATCGCAGAACGGGCGCCAGGGACGCCACAGGTCCCATCGCATCGCACCCGACAGCACAAGCGTGAGAAACACGTGAACCTTCGATCGGGATCCACCTGGATGACCACTCTGACGGTAGTTCAGCATCAGGTCGATCATCTCGTCGACCAGATCCTTCACGACCTCATAGTGTTCGAAAGACTCTTCGGCCTGGTTGTAGAGCTGTTGCACATCGGCGGGACGCGACTCGGCCACGATTATTCTCCCCGGTCGTCGCGATCAGCGACGGTTCTTCTTGATGAAATCCTCGATTCGGCCTAACCCGTCGTCGATCGCCTCGAAGGACGACGCGTACGAGAAACGGATATGTTCGCCGTCGCCCTCGACCTTCCGACCGAAGTGGATGTCGGCCAACACCGCGACGCCGGCGTCGTACAGCAGTCGCTTCCTCAGCGACTCGCTGTCCTCGACCCCGACGATCTTGCACAGTTCGGTGACGTTAGGCCAGACGTAGAACGCACCGCCGGGCGTCAGGCAATGCACGCCGTCGAGGTCGTTGAGACCGGCAACGATACGATCCCGTCGCTTGTGAAACACATCTCGCATTTCCAACGCGGCGTCCTGAGGTCCGTTCAATGCCTCGACGACGGCGAATTGATTGGGGTGCGGTGGGCAGGAATCGGTATTGGTGACCCATCGGGTCATCGCCGGTGCCAGCTTCGCATTGGCCGCGTAGCCGATCCGCCAACCGGTCATCGCGTAGGTCTTGGACGCGGAATCCGCGATGACCGTCCGCTCTTGCATGCCGTCCACGGCCGCGATACTCGCGAAGTCGCCGTCGTAGACCAGACCGGAGTAGACCTCGTCGGAGTAGATCCACAGGTTATCGAACGGACGAACGATCTCTGCCACCTGTTCCAGGTCCGACCGCGAAAGACATCCGCCGGTCGGATTCTGCGGGCTACAGAGAATCAGCAGGCGTGTCTTCTCGTTGACCCGCGCACGGAGCTCGTCCATGTCGAAGCCGAAGCCACGACTCTCTCTCAGATCAAGCGGAACGGGGATGGCTCCACAGGCGGTCACCTGGGAGTCATAAATCGGGAAACCCGGATTGGGATAAATGACCTCCTCTCCCACTCCGTAGTCGGTCACGCTCTGGATGGTGTAGCCGATGAACGGCTTCCCACCGCAACCACAGACGACGTGATCCGGCTCGACGACGACCCCGCGGGTTCGCGTCAAGTATTCGGCAACGGCGTGACGAAGCGGTTCGATTCCCGGTGACGGCGTATAACCGTGCTTGCCCTCACGGATCGCCGCGATCGCCGCGTTACAAATGTTCTCGGGAGTCGGGAAGTCGGGCTGGCCGATGCAGAACGAAACGACATCCGCGCCGTCAGCCTCGAGACGCGCAACCTCCCCCAGTACGACGAATGCGTTTTCCGTGCCCAACTCACGGGCACGACGCGACAGAACACTCACAATGGCCCCTCCCGGTCTCTAGTCCTCACGATCGTGAGGATTCTAGACGGGGAAGGCTACAGGCATCAAGAATCCCGGCGGAGAAAAGAGCGCCTTGGGGCCGTTGGCGTCGGCATCCTGCTCAGGAAGCACGACCTCCAGGGTGAGCGCGTCGCCGTCGCGAACGATCTCGATCATGAACGCCTCACCGGCCAGCTCGCGAAGCGCACCACGCAATTCCCTGGCGTCCGAGACCTCGTCCCCATCGACACGCAGGATCAGATCCCCGACCTCGATCCCCGCGCTATCCGCAGGGGTTCCCCTCAGGACACGGCTCACGAGCACACCCGCGTCGTCGCTGCCGCCGAGATGCTCGCGGAGCTCCGACGTGGTCTCGACGAGATGAACACCCAGCGTCGGTCGCGAACCGAATGAGAAAAGGGATGTTCCCTCGCAATCGCCATCGGCGCATGCAACCGAGTAACCGGGAAACTTCAACTCGCCGAGCGCCCTACCGGCGCTCTCCAGCGCGCGTTCCAGAACCTCCGGGTCGACGTTTGGCACCTCGAGGTCATCGAAGAAGAACTCGTAGGACCGTGAGGCATCGAGCGGCGCGAGCGCGGCCAGGGCCGACGACGCCCGTTCTCCGAGCTCTACGTCGATGGATTGCTTACGACGCTCGCGAACGATACGAATCTTGATCTTGTCGCCGGGGTCACGGCTGCTGATCTTCTTTGACAAGGCGGCTGGACCGCGGATCACATCGCCGTCGAACTCGACGATGATGTCCCCCACCTCGAGACCGGCGTCGTCGGCAGGCGACCCGTCGACGACGGTCGTCACGCGGGCCCCACCCTCTTCATGGTCGATCTCTTCCTCAAGTCGAACACCGAGGTACGTTCCTCCACTGCCGAACAGCGAAAGGACCTGCGGCGCCGATCGCGGTGGCGGTGGCGGTGGCTCCTCGGCCGACAGCGATCCTGTCGAGAGAAGGAAAAGGGCCAGGAAGGCGAAGAGCGAGATTTGAACCGTGGAACGTACCGACATCGATAACTCCTGTATCCGAGACTTCATAGGGTAGTACGACGGACCCACGGTTTGGACGCATCCGGCGCGAGGACGGAGATCCCGCTTTTCGGTTAGGATCGGTCCGATGCCCAGGAATTTCGACGCTCCGGGAGGAAAACATGCCCCGACCCATCGCGTGGTCCACGCGAAGAACGGGATGGTCGCGGCTGCCCATCCGCAAGCAGTCCAGATCGGTCTGGATCTTCTGAAAGAAGGCGGCACGGCCGTCGATGCCGCCATCGGAGTCAACGCCGCGCTCGGCTTTCTCGAACCGACGTCCTGTGGCGTAGGAGGTGACCTCTTCGCGATCCTCTGGGACGCAAACAGCGGAAGACTCCACGGTCTCAACGGGTCCGGCCGAGCCCCCGCGGCGTTGACGGCGGGCTCCGTTCCTGCGGAGGACGACGGCACTATCCCTCTCCACAGCCCCTACGCCTGGAGCGTGCCCGGTGCGGTCGACGGGTGGTTTGTACTCCACGATCGCTTCGGCAAACTGCCGATGGCAAGCATTCTCGCCCCGTCGATCGCGGCGGCTGAAACAGGCCGACCCGTCCCCAAAGTGATCGCCGCCGAATGGAAACGGTCCGTGAAGATCTTCGGAGAGAAGCCCGGATTTGCCGAGGTGTTCCTCCTCGACGGTAAGGCCCCCGACGAAGGACAGATCTTCCGAAACCCGGCTCTGGCGGGAACCTATCGCCAACTGGCGACCGCCGGGCGCGCGGCATTCTACGACGGCGAGATCGCGCGGGCGATCGTTGCGTTCTCGGAGGCCCAGGGTGGGTTCTTCTCCATCGAAGACTTGACACGACACTCGTCCGATTGGGTCGAACCCCAGTCCACCTCCTATCGTGGCGTCGACCTGTTCGAGCTGCCGCCCAACGGGCAAGGCATCGCCGCGCTCGAGATGCTGAACATCCTCGAGGGTTTCGATCTTCGTTCGATGGGTCGCGAGTCGGCGAACTTCTGGCATCTGATGATCGAGGCCAAGAAGTTGGCCTACGAAGACCGGGCGCGATTCTATGCCGATCCGGAGTTTGCCGAAGTCCCCACAGGCAACCTGATCTCGAAAGCTTACGGACGCACGCAGGCCAAACGGATCGACATGAATCGTGCGGCAGAGCGCCTCGAGCCGGGCGATCCGGGTATGGCTCGCGGAGACACGACCTACCTCGCCGTGGCCGACAGGGACGGCAACATGGTCTCGCTGATCCAGAGCAACTACACCGGCTTCGGCTCGGGTTACGTCCTCCCTCAGTGGGGCTTCGGCATCCAGAATCGTGGTGCGCTCTTTAACCTGTATCCCGAAAGCCCGAATCACCTCAAGCCGGGAAAGCGTCCGTTCCACACGATCATTCCTGCGTTCGCCATGAAGGACGGACAACCGTGGCTGGCATTCGGCGTCATGGGCGGTGACATGCAACCTCAGGGACATGTCCAGATACTCGTCAACATGCTGGACCTCGACATGAACCTACAGGAGGCCGGCGATGCCGCGCGGTTCTATCACACGGATTCATCGGAGCCGACCGGCACGCTGATGACCGCGGGAGGGGTCCTGCATCTGGAGTCCGAGGTCCCCGACGAGATTCGTCAAGATCTGTCCCGCAGAGGACATCGACTCGGCCCGGGAGTGGACAGCTACGGGGGTTACCAGGCGGTTGCACGCGATCCGCAGAGTGGCGTGCTTTCCGGTGCGACGGAATCCCGCAAAGACGGTTGCGCGCGAGGCTACTGAGCGGCTGCCGCCTGCTCGACTTCCTTCCAGACTCGCAGCAGGTTTCCGCCGCAGATCTTCTCGACTTCGGCGTCATCGTAGCCACGACGCAGCAACTCCGCGATCAGGTTGGGGTAGGCGGAAACGTCCTGCAACTGTTTCGGGAGCGAGTCCCCAACGCCGTCAAAGTCAGAACCGATTCCAACGTGATCGACACCGACAAGCTTCACCACGTGTTCGATGTGTTCGACGACGCGCTCGAGGGTCGACACGGCTAGGGGACGATCGGTGAAATACTGTTTCTGATAGTCTGCCGCCTCTGCGGACGAGTGATCGATACCGTTTTCGTCCAGATACTCCCCCACCGCTTTCCAGTGAGCTGAACGAGCCTTCTGGTACGTGCCGTCAAGAAACGATGAGCCAAAATTGATCTGTATCACGCCGCCGTTCTCCGCCAGTCGCCGAATCATCTCATCGCTCATGTTGCGTTCGAAGTCCGGCGTGAAATGACGACAACTCGAGTGGGAGGCGATCACCGGCGCGCGGGTTACATCGAGAACCTGCTCAAAGGCGGCGTCGCTGATGTGGGATACATCGATCATGATTCCGAGCCGATTCATCTCGGCAACGACTTCGTGACCAAACGGACTGAGACCGTTCCAGGTGCGCGCGGGGTCGTAGGACGAGTCGCAAATCTCGTTGTCCTTCGAGTGGGTCAGCGTGATGTAGCGGATGCCGCGTTCATGGAAGTGGGATAGATTCGCGAGATCGCCCTCCACCGGAGCGCCGTTCTCCATCCCGAGCGCGAAACCGATCTTCCCCGCCGCGAAGATTCGCTCCGCATCGTCCGAGTCGTGAACAAGTGCAAATTTGTCAGGATGCTCGGCGACAATGGCTTCGAGTTGGTCCAGCATCTGATCTGCAAATACCTTCGCGCCACCCGTCTCCTGATAGCTTGCCGGTACGTAGATCGACATGAACGGTAGATCGAGTCCGCCTTCGACGGCACGGGGATAGTCGAAGTCCCCATCCGGCGCAGGGCCGGAAATATCGGCGTCCGACGTTTGTAATCGATACGGCACGTCAACGTGGGTATCGACGATCATCACCCGACGGGCGAGGTCCCTGGCCCGAGTGATCGAATCGTCGCGTACGGGCTCGTGCGTCGAGCACGAGATCGTGCACAACGCGATCAGAATCAGAAGCGGGATCTGACGTCGCATGGGAGCTCCTTGCTCTGGGGCGCTGATGATAGCAGCGTAGGGACTCAGCGAAAAAACCCGGCAAGCGGTTCACGGTCACGGAAGCGGCTGTAGGGTGGCAGCGACTCGAGGAACACCTTGCCGTACCGGCGACTCACGAGACGGCCGTCAAGCACCGCCAGTACGCCACGGTCCTCGCGTCCTCGCAGCAGCCTGCCGAGTCCCTGCTTGAGATCCAACACCGCCATCGGCAACTGGTATTCCATGAACGGGTTCTGTCCCTGGTCCCGTAGTCGTTCGATCCGAGCCGCCACCAGCGGATCGCTGGGAACGTCAAACGGGAGCTTGTCGATCACGACCAGCGACAACGCCGGGCCGGCGACGTCCACACCCTGCCAGAACGACGTCGTACCGAGGAGCACCGCCCGATCGGTCGTGCGGAACGTCTCGATCAGGCCGGCCTTACTGCCTTGCCCCTGCAACAGGAGCGGCCATCGCTCGTATTCAGAGAGCCGTTCGTGCACACGATTCATCTGTGCGTGGGACGTGAACAAGAGAAACGCCCGCCCGCCGCTAAGTTCCAGCAGAGCGATAATCTCGTCCAGGGCACGGTCGAAGTACTGGGGCTCGCGTGGCTCGGGCATGTGGGGTGGCAGGTAGAGTGCGGCCTGCGTCTCGTAATCAAAAGACGAGGGGACGATTGTCCCTTCCGCGTCATCGACACCCAACCGCTGACGATAGAAGTCGAACTTGCCGCCGATAGCAAGGGTCGCCGATGTAAGGACCGCGGCGTCAACTCGCTCGAAGAGCCGCTCGCGAAGCGTGTCCGCCACATCGATCGGCGACGCGGTCAGGACGACCGATGCCCTCCCACGCATCTCGATGCCGTAAACGGTCCCCGGATCGTCGCGCGGCACGATGTTCTGCAACGCAACACGGATCGTCTCGCAGCGACGCGGGAGCGACTCGACGGTCTCGGCACCCGTTTCGAGCGCGGCCGATTGCCGCGAGACCTCATCGAGTGCGTGGGACAGGACCGCCCACTCGGCCTCGAGGTCTGCGCCGCCGTGGCCTGGAGGATCGAAACGAATCCGTCCGATGGCGTCTCTGAGGCGTCCCTGCAACGGCATGAAGAATTCCCGTGCGGCCTCACGCAGGGGCCCCGCACCCGCGCCGTTGACCTTTGGCCCACCGCCGGCAGCCGAGAGCTTCTCCGCGTCACGGGCCAACTCCTCGATCTGGTTCGTGGACACCTGGATCCCGAAGTAGAGGGTCGCAACTTCCTCGAGAAGGTGCGCCTCATCGAAGACGACCGTGTCGTACTCTGGCAAGACGGAACCAAACTCCGAACGAACAGCAAGATCCGCAAAGAACAGGTGGTGGTTCACGATGACGATGTTGGTCTGCTGTGCCTCTCGCTTGACGCGGGTCAACCAACAGTTCTCGTACTCCGGGCAGCGGCTGCCGGTGCACGTATCGGCGCGAGCGTTGATATCCCGCCAGAATTGAAGTCGCTCGGGTAGCCCCTTGAGTTCGGCGCGATCCCCGGACTCGGTCTCGCCTGCCCAGGCGACGACCGTGTCGACATGCCGGGCCTCGCTTGCATCTCGAAGGAGCGGCTGACGGGCGAACTCCGCAAGGCGATAGCGACAGAGGTAATTGTCTCGCCCCTTCATCACTCGCCAATCGACGTTGAGTCCAAGTTTGTCCCGCACGAACGGAAGGTCTTTCTGGTCGATCTGATCCTGCAGGTTAAGGGTTCCGGTCGAGATGATGACCCGACGACCGGAGAGGATCAGCGGCAAGAGATAGGCCAGCGTCTTGCCCGTGCCCGTCGCGGCCTCGATCAGGCGAACCCCCCCGCGCTCGAGAGTCTGGGCAACGGTCTCGGCCATCTGCCGCTGCCCCTGCCGCTCTTCGTAGCCCTCGATGGCGCGGGCGAGCTCTCCATCCAGAGAGAAGAATCGATCGAGCGTTTTCACCGGTCGGTTCGTCTACGTCGCTGCCGGCTCAGGCGATCTGTAAGCGGCCGGCATAGAGCGGGTACGCCGACGAGAACTCCGCGACCTGTCGTCGGATCGATTTCAGCTGCTCGGGGTCGTCGCGGTTGTCCAGGACTCTGGCGATCAGGTCGCCGACCGTCTCCATGGCGTCCTGATCCATCCCTCGACTGGTCAGCGCCGGCGTTCCAATCCGGAGCCCGCTGGCCACCATCGGCGGATTCTGGTCGAACGGAATTGCGTTCTTGTTCACCGTAATCCCCGCCGCCTCCAGAGCCTCCTCGGCCTCCTTGCCGGTGATCCCCTTCGAGAAGACATCCAGGAGGAAGAGATGGTTGTCGGTCCCGCCGGAGACGAGTCGGAATCCGTGGCCTGCCATCCGCTCCGCAAGCGTGCTGGCGTTCTTGACCACCTGACCGATGTAGTCGGCATAGGTCGGCTGCAATGCCTCGTGGAACGCGACCGCCTTGGCGGCGATGACGTGCATGAAGGGGCCACCCTGCAACCCCGGGAAGACCGTTCGATTGATGGCCTTGGCGAATTTCTTGCGGCTGACGATCAACCCTCCGCGGGGCCCTCGTAATGTCTTGTGAGTGGTCGTGGTGACGTATTCGCAGTGCGGCACGGGACTTGGGTGAGCGCCGGCCGCGACGAGACCCGCGATGTGTGCGATGTCCGCCATCACGGGTGCACCGACTTCCGCGGCGATCTGCGCGATCCGTTCAAAGTCGATCGTCCGTGAGTACGCAGACGCGCCGCAGACAATCAACTTCGGTCGGTGCTCCTTCGCCAGGTCGAGGAGTCCGTCATAGTCGATCTGTTCATCCTCACGACGGACGCCGTAGCCCACGAACTTGAACAGCTGGCCGGAGAGATTGAGGGGATGACCGTGTGTGAGGTGTCCACCGTGGGCGAGATCCATGCCGAGGACCGTGTCGCCGGGCTTCAGAACGCTGAAATAGACCGCCTGGTTTGCCTGACTCCCCGAGTGCGGTTGGACATTTGCGTACTCAGCATCGAACAGCTGCTTGGCACGATCCCGGGCGAGCCTCTCGACCTGATCCGAGTACTCGCATCCCCCGTAGTAACGACGCCCCGGATACCCCTCGGCGTACTTGTTGGTAAGGACCGAACCCATCGCCTCGAGAACTGCCTCGCTGACGAAGTTTTCCGATGCGATCAACTCCAGGCCCTCGGCCTGACGTCGGGCCTCGCCCTCCAGGGCGTCGGCGACGCCGGGGTCCGTTTCGCGAAGGGTCTTGTTGTTCATCTTGACTATCTCACTTACTGGATGTTGCTCTTGGATTTGAGGATCAGTCCATTCTATCGGTTGAGGGCGGTCGAGGGGTGTCCGGATATGGAGCCAGAGACTCGGATTCGAAACGTAGCCGCTCGGCGCCGGGGATCGGTACGGCAGCCATCGACAGCAGGCGACGGTGTTCGCGGACCGCGTAAGTGTCGGTCATGGCTGCCAGATGGTCGATCAGGACCGTCACATACTGGGATCCCTGCTGGTAGACCTCGCGTATCTCCCCCGCTCGACGCTCCCGTGGGATATCCCGAAGGTATCGCACCCCCGTTGCCTCGCGGAATCGAAGCAACACGTGGTCATCGAGGAGCGTCGGGTCGGACCAGTAGGCGGCGAAGAGCCCGAGGATGACCCGGCGTCCTGTCGCCTCGACCTGGTCCGCCTCGCGTGTCGAGCGAACGCGTCCCTCGAGGAACTGCTCGATCTGCTCCAGAACCCGTCGCGCGGAGGGCGGCAATCGAATCTCGGTGCCGTCAATGATCTCATCACGAACCGTCGACAGTTGCTCCGCCGATTCGATCTCTTGATCGGCGATCAACCGCTTGAGGCGTCGCCCGCTGGCGACCACGGCTCCGGTCACGAGCAGATGAACGAATCCCCTGTGGAGCGAGTTGATGCGGGCGAACCGGCTCCCTCGGGACGGGTAGCGATCGCCGAGCTTCCGGCGCAGTTGCCGAACCGAGTCGAGTCGCTCGACCCGCGACAGCTCCAACTGTCCGGACTGTAGGCCGTCGTCGAGATCGTGGAGCGCGGTGGCGATCCGGTCCGCGACGCGTACGACCTGCCCCTCGAGATGAACCCCGCAGCCCCGTCGCAGACCGAGACTCTCCCACGGAGGTGGGTCCGGCACCGGCGCGCACTTGACGACGCCTTCTCGGACCGGGTCGGTGAGATTGAGACCCGGATGGTCGTATCGCTTTTCCAGACTGTCCACGACTCGAAGCGACTGCCAGCTTCGTCGGAAACCACCGAGATCACCGAGACCGGGTCCGCCACGACCGTCGAGACGCCCACCGACGATATCGTCGAGAGCGCGGGTGCCGACGGGACCGAACGGTGGTTGACCTAGATCGTGGGCCAGCCCGATCGCCTCCACCAGGTCCTCGTTGAGTCGGAGGGCTCGGGCAACCGTGCGGGCCAGTTGCGTGACCTCCAACGTGTGGGTCAGGCGATTACGACGATGATCCTCGTATTCCGGGAGCATCCCGGCCTGGGCCTTCTGGCGAAGACGTCGAAACGCCCTGGAATAGACGACCCGATCTCGATCTCGCTGGAATCGTGAGCGGTAATCGTAGAGCCGCCCCTCATTCTCGACCGGCATCCGGCGGTCGGCGTCCGCCGAGCGCCAGGCATATATCGCCAGCCTGGCGTCTTCTTCCTGCTCAAATCGTTGTCGGACGGAGTCGGCCATCACTCTCTCGGTGGGAGGCGTGATGCTACACCCCGCAACGGGACGGTGGCAACCGGGTTGCCCGCACCCGGACCGGACCCTATGTTTTTCGCATGGGTATCACTATTGACAGCGATCTTTGCGAGCATTCCGGCGTCTGCGCTGCGGTCTGCCCCGAGGATGTCATCGAGCACGAGAACGGTGCCACCGAGCTGGCCAACCCCGCCGCCTGTACCGAGTGTTGGATCTGTGTCGACAACTGCGCCTCGGGTGCCGTCACGATCGATTAGCGACAGATAGGCTTGCAGACGGTTGTCGGGCGGGTTAACGTCCGGCCGTGATCGATGACCTGGAACGCCTGGATGACCTGAGCTCGCGCCTCTGTGCGACGGCAAGGGAGCGTGGCGTATTCCTGATCTGGCGCGCCCAATCGCTGTCGTCCCGTCACGTATCGGTGCGTCAGGGGCGGGTCGAGAACACCCACCGCTCGATATCCGCCGGCCACGGCATGCATGTGATCGACGATCACGGCTACCCCGCTCTGGCGAGCGTGGACGGCTTCGACCCCGAGGATTCCGAGAGTCTCCTCGACAGGACGATCGAGGCGACACGCCACGGCGAGCGGCTCGGGTTGACGCCGGCCGCGCTCTCGACACTTGCCGTCCATCAGGGCCGCGAGGTCCCGGTGGACGACGACGCCTTCGACGCCATCGACCAGACCCGCGTCGGCAAGCGGCTCCTGGAAATCGAGACCGAACTCCAACGGTCCACGGCGGATGCCTCCCTCCAACTGGGCTACAGAGCCGAGATGGATGCCTGGAGAATCCGTCGTAGCGACACCACCGACGTCCTGTTCGGCATGCCCCGCTGCCTGCTCTCGCTACGAGCCACGAATCACGGCACCGACGGGCGGCACGGTGTCTCCACCAACGTCTTCTCGAGCGATCCCCGGTTGATCGACGACGACGAGGTCGTTGAAAGGTTCATGACACGAGGCCGCGCTGCCGCCGGACTCGCGACACGACTGGCCGACGCACCTCATCATCCGGGCGGCAGCTTCCCACTCGTCATCGACTACGCACTCGCCAAGGGGCTGGCCCACGAGGCGTTCGGGCATGCGTCCGAGTCCGACGGCTTCCGCGCGTCGGTGCTTGCCGAGGACGGTCGATTTCGGACCGGCCACCGGGTGGGCCCGTCCCATGTTTCGATCATCGACGAACCCCAACCGAACGACCACGCCTGGCAGCCCTACAGCGCCAATGGACTGCCACGCGAGCGAGCCGTGCTGGTCGAGGACGGCCACCTTCGCGATGGCCTGTCCGATCTCTGGTCGTACCGGAACGGCGGTGTTCGCCTGACCGGTGCGGCCCGCGCGCAGTCGTACGGCTCGGCGCCGCTCCCTCGAATGACCAACATTCGCATCGAGTGTGCGACACCCCTCCCCGCCCCCGGTCGATTCGAAGACTACGGTCCGGAAGAGGTTCGCGACCTGCTTGCGGACGCCGGCGTGTTCCGTCGCCATCCACGGGTCTGTTATCTCTCTGGCTACACCGGGGGACAGGTCAACACGTCGGTCGGCGAGTTCGTGTTCAACTGCCGGGCCATCTATTCGCTCTCACCGGACGGCGTCACGCTCCACAAGCCGGCGATCTTCTCCGGTTCGATGTTCGGCGCACTGGAGTCGATCCGCGAGGCCTTCGGCCCCCTGCGACTGGACGCCATCGGATTCTGCGGCAAGTGGGGCCAGCATGTCCCGTCCAGCGGCGGGAGTCATTACTTCCTCGTCCTGGACCCTCACCCGGACGTCCACATCGGCGGCAGTTGATGTCGGCCGACGCCCTACGGGAGTATCTGGAGCACCAGACCGGTCGGCCGGACGGGCCGGCCGCGTGGTCGCTGTTCGTCTCCGAGGCATCCGGCATATCGCTTGGCATCAAGGATCGGGAAATCGGGAGCGTTCACTCCCCGATCAACCTGACGCGCGGTGGGGGCGCTCGCTACCTGTTGGTCTGGAACGACGGCCGTGTCAGTCGGGGGCATCTCGAACGGCGTCAGCTGGAAAGCGAGCCGAGGGAGGTCCTTCAGTGGGCACGGGAGACCGCCTACGACGACCCGGATGCGGCGCATGTCAGCGAACCGACGCCGATGCCCGATGTCGAAATCTACGACGACGCGGCGGCCGAGGTCGCCGACGGAAGCGTTGAACCGCTCGCGCAACAGGTTCAGAGAATGCAGGCCCATGTCGATCGCGAGGGCTATCGCACCTGGAGTGGGTCGCTCTCCGCCACCCGTCGCTCGGCTCGTCTGACAAACTCCAACGGGGTCGACGTCCGCTCACGTGGCACTCAGTGCGGGTGGTACGTGTACGTCAACGGAGAGGTCGGCGACGGACACGGCTCTCGGCGGCTGGAATCCCCCGAGCGGATCGACTCGCGCCTGCAACGGATCGCGGTCCTCGCCCACGCCCTGGCCGGCGCAGAAGCCACGATGTCCGACGGCGTCCAGTCGGTCCTGCTGCACCCCCACGTCGTGCAGTCCTACGTCCTCAGCACGCTCCTGTTCAACCTCCGCGGCTCGGTCGTCTCTCATGGTGAAGGACAATTCGCCCTGGATCGCTTTGGCGCGGAGGACGCCGTCCTCCGAGACGATATCCACCTGCGATTTGACCCGCTTCACCCGTTTCGCTCAGGCACCTATCGCTTCACCGCGGAGGGCATCGCCGCTGAGCGGTGTTCGTTCATCGATCGAGGGCGCCTCGTCCAGCCCATCCTCGACCTGAAATTCGCACACCGCCTGCAAATGACGCCGACCCCGCAGATCACCGATAGCGACAGCATCGAATTCGGCGACGGGAAACCGCTCGATGAGGAACAAGCCGGCGCCGAAACCGCCGGCGGCCCTCTGGTGCTCTCCGTGCTGGGTGTCCATACACAGGACAGTTCGAGTGGAGACTTCTCCCTCTCGGCACCCCACGTGTTGGCCCTCGGAGCCGACGGTTATAGCGGCCGAGGCCGCGGCACACTTTCCGGAAACCTGTTCGACATCCTCCGCGACCCGGAAACGAGATTCGTCCGCTTCGAGGGAGAGAGTGTTCCCGGGATGCGTGTGCGCTGTCGATTCGACCCTCGCTGATCCACCGTCCCCGCCCGGCTTGACAGACCGTCTAGAGAATCCCAACCCCCCGCTAACCCGGAGACCGTTCCGGTTCCAGGAGACGACCATGAACCCAGAACGAATGACGCTCAAGACCATTGACGCGCTCCAGAACGCCCAGCAACTCGCGGCGGGCGCCGGCCACGCGGAGTGGACGTCCCTGCATCTCCTGGCCGCGCTGACCTCTCAGAGCGAAGGGATCGTCACACCGATCCTGCAGCGACTGGGAGTCGATCCCGCCGGAATTCAGAACGCCGTTCAACAAGAACTCGCGACCTTTCCAACGGTCGCGGGCGGAGCGGAACCACAGACCTCCCGACAGCTCGCGGAGACACTGAAACAGGCCGACGGGCTCCGCCAGGAGTTCGGCGACGAGTACCTGTCGACGGAGCATCTGCTCCTGGCAATGACACGCGGGAATGACCGTGCCGGCGAGACGCTCAAGCGATTTGGTGCGACGGAGAAGGGTGTCCTCTCGGCACTCCGCGACGTGCGCGGCGACCGCCGGGTCACCGACTCGAGTCCCGAGGACAAACTTCAGGCTTTACGAAAATACGCCCGCGACCTGACGGAACTGGCGCGGGAGGGCAAGCTCGATCCCGTGATCGGGCGGGATGACGAGATCCGTCGCACGATGCAGGTCTTGTCCCGCAGGACCAAGAACAACCCGGTCCTGATTGGCGAGCCGGGTGTGGGCAAGACGGCGATTGCCGAGGGGCTCGCCAGACGAATCGCGGACGGCGACGTCCCGGAGTCGCTAAAAGATCGCTCGTTGCTGGCCCTCGACCTGGGGGCGCTCGTGGCGGGAGCGAAGTTTCGAGGTGAGTTCGAGGATCGCCTGAAGTCGGTCCTGAAGGAGATTCAGGACTCCGACGGCAACAACCTCCTGTTCATCGATGAGCTGCACACTCTGGTCGGCGCGGGCGCGGCGGAAGGCGCGATGGATGCAGCCAACCTCCTCAAGCCTGCACTCGCACGCGGTGAGCTGCGTTGCATCGGCGCGACCACCCTGGCCGAGTATCGGAAATACATCGAGAAAGACTCGGCGCTAGAGAGACGGTTCCAGCCGGTCAAGGTGGGAGAACCGTCGGTCCCGGATACCATTTCGATCCTTCGCGGTCTCAAGGAACGCTACGAGGTTCACCACGGTGTTCGAATTCAGGATGCCGCCCTCGTGGCCGCAGCAACACTCTCGGATCGCTATATCCGCGACCGGTTCCTCCCCGACAAGGCGATCGATCTCATCGACGAGGCAGCCGCGCTGCTGAAAATGCAGATCGACTCGGTGCCGACCGAGATCGACGAACTGCAGCGTAAGACCCTGCAGCTTGAAGTCGAGAAGCAGGCGCTCTCCCAGGAGAGCGATCGGGCTTCCCGCGACCGTCTCGCCGCGATCGAGTCGGAGCTGGCGGATCTGAATGAACAGCTCATCGCCATGAAGCAGCGGTGGGACAACGAGAAGAGCGCGATCCACGAGGTTCAGGAGATCAACAAGCGCATCGAAAAGACGCGGGAAGAGACCGAGAAGGCGGAACGCGCATCCGCATTGGAGCGGGCCGCCGAGTTGCGGTATGGCGAGATCCCCGAGCTTGAGTCTCGACGTACGGAGCTGAACGCGTGCCTCGAAGAACTCCAGAAAGACGGCGCGATGCTGAGTGAGGAAGTCACCGACGAGAACATCGCCACCGTCGTGGCAGAGTGGTCCGGGATTCCGACCGCGAAGCTCCTCGAGGGCGAGGTCGAGAAGCTGATTCATCTCGAGGACCATCTTCATTGTCGTGTCATCGGACAGAACGAGGCGGTCACGGCCGCTGCAACTGCGGTCCGACGCGCGCGAGCCGGCCTCAAGGACCCTGCCCGGCCGGTCGGTACGTTCTTGTTCCTCGGACCTACCGGCGTCGGCAAGACGGAGCTGGCCAAGGCGCTTGCGGAGAGTCTCTTCGGTGACGAGAGGGCATTGGTCCGACTCGACATGTCGGAGTACTCCGAAAGACACTCGGTAGCCAGAATGATCGGTTCTCCTCCCGGCTACGTCGGTCATGACGAGGGTGGACAGTTGACCGAGGCGGTGCGACGTCGACCGTACTCCGTGATCCTGTTTGACGAGATCGAGAAAGCTCATTCGGAGATCTTCAACGTCCTACTCCAGGTTCTGGACGACGGGCGACTGACGGACGGCAAGGGCCGTACGGTCGATTTCCGCAACACGATCTTGATCCTGTCGTCGAACGTTCAGCCCGACGCCCTTCAACACACGTTCCGACCGGAGTTTCTCAATCGCCTGGACTCGACGATCGAGTTCGAGTCCCTTGGTCGCGACGCGTTGTCGCAGATCGTCGATCTACAGATTTCCCGCTTTGCCGGGATCCTCAGCGAGCGCGGGTTGTCCCTGGAGGTCAGCGACGCGGCGCGAGGCCGGCTGGCGGAATGGGGCTACGACCCGGCGTTCGGCGCGAGGCCGCTGAAGCGGGCGATCCAGAAATGGCTCCTTGATCCACTGTCGTTGGACCTTCTGGAGGGCAAGTTTCTGGCGGGCGATACGGTTCGGGTCGATGTCGCCACCGACGGCGAATCCCTGGCCCTTTCCACCGGGGAACTCACGCGGACATGACGGGGATTTGGTCGTACTATCTAGGGGTGGTCCTGCTGGTGGGGCCGACGATAGGAAGTGACTGATGGCGATCCAGCGATGGGACCCGGTTAGGGATCTGGTCGAACTCCAGAACCGGTTGAATCGGATGTTTGAGGATGTTCTCTCCCGCTCGGACGGAAGCGGCGACGGCATCGCTGCGGGCTGGCATCCTCCGGTGGACCTCCACGAAGAGCCAAACCGCTATGTGCTACGTGTCGACCTCCCGGGCGTCACGGCAGACGAGGTCGATATCCAGATCGAGAACGGCATGCTTCGACTTCGTGGTGAGCGCGGCGTCGACGAGAGCGAAACCCGGGAGAACCACATGCGGGTC
>JAOTYK010000018.1 GCA_029861955.1 Acidobacteriota bacterium | reverse complement strand
CCGAAGTACTACGTTCTGGACATGTTCCCCTACCCGTCGGGCTCGGGGCTGCATGTCGGGCATCCGGTCGGGTACATCGGCAGCGACATCGTTGCGCGGCGAAAGCGCATGGAGGGGTTCAACGTTCTCCACCCGATGGGCTGGGATGCGTTCGGGCTACCCGCAGAACAGTATGCGATCCAGACCGGGAAGCATCCTGCCGAGACGACCCTCGAGAACGTCACCAACTTCAAGCGACAACTCTCGCTGATCGGGCTGGCCTACGACTGGGATCGTGAAATCAACACGAGTCATGTCGAGTTCTATCGCTGGACCCAGTGGATCTTCGCCAAGCTCTACGACAAGGGCCTGGTCTACCAGGCCGAGGTTCCGGTCTGGTGGTGTGAAGAACTAAAGACCGTGCTGGCCAACGAAGAGGTCATCAACGGTCGATCCGAACGCGGCGATCACCCTTGCGTCCGTCGTCCGCTGAAGCAGTGGATGTTTCGGATCACGGAGTACGCCGATCGGCTCCTCGAAGATCTCGACGACCTGGATTGGCCGGAATCCATCAAGGCGATGCAGCGTGCCTGGATCGGTCGATCGGACGGCGCGGAGATCCGTTTCGCCGTCGAGAACGGCGACGACACGCTCACGGCCTTCACGACCCGACCCGACACGCTGTTCGGTGCGACCTTCATGGTCGTCGCGCCGGAACATCCGATCGTCGAACAACTGACGACGGCGGAACACAGGGATTTGGTCACCGGCTACGTCCGGGCTGCTGCCGCCAAGTCCGAGATGGAGCGCACCGAACTGGACAAGGAGAAGACCGGCGTTCCGACCGGCGCCTACGCACTCAATCCGCTGCTACCGGCCGACGATCCGCGGGCGCGGATTCCGATCTGGGTTGCCGATTACGTCCTCTTCTCCTACGGCACCGGTGCCATCATGGCCGTCCCCGGTCACGACGAACGGGACCACGAGTTTGCAAGACGTCACGATCTGGCGATCCGTGAAGTCGTCCGTCCGCCCGACGGCGAGGATGGCCTGCAACAGGGTGTCTGTTTTACCGGAGACGGCACGTCCGTCGACTCGGGCCCGATCGACGGGCTCCCGTCGAAAGCGGCACAGGAGACGATCGTCTCGCTTCTCGAAGAGCGGGGTGTCGGGAAGCGACGGGTCACCTACAAGATTCGCGATTGGCTTTTCAGTCGACAGCGCTACTGGGGCGAACCGTTCCCGTTCTTGCATCTCGAGGACGGGACGACGGTTCGGGTACCCGAAGAGGATCTCCCGGTGGAGCTCCCGGAGATGAAGGACTTCCGTCCGGCCTCCGATGGGTCGGCGCCGCTGGCCCGAGCAACGGACTGGGTCCATCAGATCGACCCCTCGACCGGACAGGCGGTACGACGGGATACGGACACCATGCCCGGCTGGGCCGGTAGCTGTTGGTACTGGCTGCGGTTCATGGACCCCCGCAACGACCGCGCGCCGTTCGACCCCGAGGCCGAGAAGTACTGGGGGCCCGTCGATCTCTACATCGGCGGGGCGTCGCATGCCGTCATGCATCTCTTGTACGCCCGCTTCTGGCACAAGGCCCTCGCCGATCTGGGCATCGTCTCGACCGCGGAGCCGTTTGGAAGACTGTTCAATCAGGGCATGCTGGTCGCCGACGCGTTCAAGGACGACACGGGGCGCAACGTACCCTCCGATGAGGTCGAACAACGGGACGGAACATCGGTGCGTGGGTCCGACGGGGCCGCCGTCCATCGCTACACGACGGCCATGTCCAAGTCGAAGCGCAACGTCATCAATCCCGACGACGTGATCGCGGACTTCGGTGCCGATGCCTTCCGCCTGTATGAGATGTTCATGGCGCCGCTTGCGGATCAACGCACATGGGATACCAACGGCATCACCGGGTGTCGTCGCTTCCTCGATCGGATGTGGAAGTTGTTCGTGGACGCGGAGGGCGAACTCGCGGAATCTTTGCGGGTGACCGATGATCCGGCCACCTGGTCGGCTGAGACTCGGGCGCTCGAGTTTCATCTCAACCAGGCGCTGAAGCGGATCGCGGACTCCTTCGAGGCCTTCAACTTCAACACCGGGATCGCGGCGCTGATGTCGCTGGTCAACGAGGTCGTACGCACACCCCAGGCGCTCGTTCGCTCTCAGGCCGAACGCTGGCTGCGGGGCATGGCCCCACTGGCACCCCACATCTGCGAGGAACTGTGGTCACGCCTGGGTCACGAAGACTCGATCTGTATTGTCGAGCCACCGACCGTCGACGAGGCGTTCCTTCAGCAGGACAACTTCGAACTCGTCGTTCAGGTGCTCGGCAAGCTCCGGGGACGCGTGCAAGCGCCGCGTGACGCGGACCGTGACACACTCGAGGCCCTCGCACGCGACACGGTCGCCCAGCAACTCGAAGGCAAGCAAATCGTCAAGACCATCGTGGTCCCGGGACGCCTCGTGAATTTCGTCGTCCGATGATCCGTCGCCTCGCAGCCGTCGTCTTGATTCTCCTCGTCGGCGTCTCGGCGCTGGATGCGCGACCGAAGAAGAAGAAGAGGAAGAATCAGCCGCCGCCACCGAGTCGTTGTGATGCGGTGCGCCTGGACGGCGATCGCCTGTTTGTCGGCAGCACCGGGGGCCTCGTCTGGCACGATGTCAGCGATCCGTACTCGGCCACGACAATCGATAACTTCTTCCTACGGAATGCCGTGTGGGACATGGCCGTGCGCGACCGCTACGCGATGATCGCCGTCGGCACCCACGGTGTGTACTCGATCGACTTCGAGCACGAGGACGGCATGCAGGTGATCTACCGGCACGAAGTTCCGGGAAAGGCCCGGCAACTCGAGTGGGTCGGGGACGCCTTGTTCGTCGCGGCGGGACGCCACGGCGTGGAGGTGATATCGACCCGCTACGCCGACCGGTTGCAGCGGATCGCCCATCTCGCTGCGCGGGATCGTGTCCGGGCCATTGCGATCGTGGATCAGCGTCTGTTCGTCGTCGACAGCGGTTCCGGCCTCTCAATCTATGACATCTCGCGACCGTCTTCCCCGCGACTACTGACCGATCGTCGACTCGAGGCGACCGTCTGGGATGTGGTCGTTGACGGCGATTTGATCTATCTGGCCGCGGACGACGACGGAATCCTGGCATTCCGTCTCGACGCCAAGACCCTGACTCCCCTTCCGACGATTCCAACGACGATTCGAGCCTACAGGATTGACGTCGGTTCGGGCGCTCTGGTCGTAACGGACGGCCGATCGTCGATGGAGGTCCTCGACGGGATCCCCGACGCTCCACGTTCACGCGGCGTGACGGTCGTTCATCGTTCTGCGACGACGACGGACATCGCCGTCGACCATGACCTGGTCGTCATCGCCGGTGGCACCCAGTGCTTCACGTTGTTTGGAATCGGCGACCCGGAAGAGACCGAGCGCTACAGCGGGCAGCGCCGCAAGATGACCGTCGAGTTTCCCTGACGGCTGCGGGACTCAGTTAGAGCTGGCAGCGTCCACCGACCATAGTTCGACGATGACTTCCGTCTCTTCCGCCGCCACGAGGTCGATCTCACGGGGTTCTGGCAGGGCATACCCGTCGGCCGAAACCATCACGCGTACGATCCCGGGACGAAGCGTGCGCACCGTCAGCCCCTTGTCATTGGGAAAGAAGGGGCCATGGCGCCGGCCGCTCGCGAATAGCAGGTTGACGGTGCTTCCGTCCAGCCCTTCGCCCGTGGCCGCGTCTCGGACCCTCACCTTGAGTGTCGCCGAGGGGAACAGCTTGACCGGCTTGTCCCGCGCAACCGCCGACAGCACCTGGGGTAGGTAGCCGCGCTTCTTGATACGGATCTCCTTCAGCTCGCTATCGGGCAGTCCCCAGAGACCGCGTTCGTCGGTCATCGCACAGATGCCGTCGATGCCACCCGGTACCAGGTAACAGACGGACGCCTCGGGGAGCGGTTGGTCGTTTTCGTCGTAGACGTGGCCGCGATACTCGGCCATTGCCGGCAGCGTCGTCGCGACAACGAAGAACAGGATCGCGACGGACCATGACGCCCGGCGGTTCATCAATGGGAGCCCGCCGTCGACGCCGCGATCGTGTCGCCAGCGACGTGAGACCGGCTCTTTGCGCCCTTGTTCTCCGGGGACCACTTATTGATGTCGTCTTGTCGCTCGCCACCTAGCTCGTAGAGTTTCTCTTTGTCGAAGATCATCAGATCCCGGCTGTAACCCGTGACCGCGTAGGTCTTCGACATGAAGATCGCCTCCTCGGGGCAGGCCTCCTCACAAAGACCGCAGTAGATGCAGCGCAACATGTTGATGTCGAATTTCTCGGGGTACTTCTCGATTTGATGTTGGTCGCTGTCGCTGGAAATCTCGGCCGCCTCGATCGAGATGGCGCGTGGCGGACAGACCCACTGACACATGTAGCAACCGACACACTTCTCGCGGCCGTCCTGGTCCTTGACGAGAACCGGTACGCCACGATAACGTTCTCCCAGTTCACGCTTGGTCTCCGGGTACTGCATCGTGTCCTTTTTCATGAACATATGCTTCAGCGTCACGACCAACCCGGCCAGGATCGCCGGGAAGTAGAGCCGATGCCAGAGCGTCGGACGAACACGATTAACCTTCATGACTGCTCCCCGGTCGGTAACAAAACTTCGACCGAATCGTCGGTTTGCCGTGTTGGGTAACACCCCACCGGCTCATGACTCTCTCTCGGACACGCACCGGTCTTCAGATCGAAGACCCAGGAATGAAGCGGACAGATGACCCGGCCGTCCATCACCACACCCTCCGCAAGCGACGCCCCCTGGTGCGGACACGCATCGTCCGTGGCATAGAACGTGCCCGCCTCGTTGAAGACGGCAAGAGCATGATGCTCCACCTGGATGGTCCGCGCACATCCCTCGGTGATCGACGATGCTTCGGTGACGGCGACCCAGCGGGACATCGAGTACCTCTCCTCGCTTATGCGAGACCCCTGCGGGTCGTCGAGCGGGATTCTAACATACGACCGCACCGGACCCAAGCCAAGTAGATTCAACAACTTACGGCCCTTGCGGGCTACATCTTCTTGTAACGTGGCCCGGAGCCGCCCTCACGAGGCATCCAGCGTGGGCCCAGAACATCGGTCGCCTTGCAATCGACGCAATTGGGCGCGTTGATCCGAAGTTGTTCCCCATCCCATTCGTACACTCCCGCGGGGCAGAGATGCTCGTACATCTGAGCGACCTCCGCCGGAACCGATTCGATCGCCGTGAGATGGCCGGGAATGTCGTCTCGCGTCGCGTTACCCGAGCGGAAGACCGCATCGACCTTGCTGAGTGTGCGGCTGCCGTCCGGAGAGAACGGCTCGGCCGGGGACACATCCTTGGGTTCGTCGGCGTCGGACTCGCTGGCGATCCGCCCGCCGGGAAATGCGCCGCGGCTGAGGTCCATCATGAACGCCTTGATACCCCCCATGAAGAACCCGGACTTGAACGCAAGTCGCATGTTCCGCGTCC
Organism: Acidobacteriota bacterium; assembly: GCA_029861955.1. Taxonomy (NCBI): domain Bacteria; kingdom Pseudomonadati; phylum Acidobacteriota; species Acidobacteriota bacterium. The sequence goes on along the minus strand of JAOTYK010000018.1, from coordinate 78,687 downwards.
GATACAGATCGGTTCGAATGGGACTCTCCGCGATCCGGCGATCGTATCCCGCCAGGGCGGCACTCGAGGTGTCATCGGCCTTCAGCGCATCAAGAATCGTATCCGCCGCACACAGCCCCGAGTGCATCGCGTAGTGGATCCCCTTCAAGGCGGCGACGTTGACGAAACCTGCGGCGTCACCGGCCATCAGCAGGCCATCCCCGTGGAGTCGCTCCGGCAATGAATGGAAACCGCCTTCCGGGATCGTCTTGGCTCCCCACTCGAGTAGCTCACCCCCGTCGAGCATCTCCCGGAACAGCGGATGATCCTTGAGTTGCTGCGTGAGCTGATGGACATCGAGGGAGTGCTGCCGGTAATCGAGACCGACGACCAGCCCCACCGAGACCGTGTTCTCTCCCATCGGGTAGGCCCAGCTGCCTCCGAAGGCAGACCGGGGAAGCGGCCAGCCCAGCGTGTGGACGATGCCGTCGAGGTTCTTCGGAGTCCGCCAGAGTTCCTTGACTCCCAACGCGAAGATCTGCGGGTTGGGAGACTGGATCTGTTGCCAGGCTTGCCACGCCTGAGCTAACGGACTGCGGGTCCCGTCGCAGAGGACGGTCACCCGCGACGTAATGTCGCCGGGTGGCATGTAGTTCGGCCCGGGGTTGCTATCCCGATCCAACCCCGTCGCCACCGTGCGAACGCCGATGACCTTGTTCCCATCGACCAACAACGACTCTGCGGGGAATCCGGTGAAGACATTGATTCCCAGGGCCTCCGCCTTCTCGCCGAGGAACCGGACGATCTCGCAGATCGATGCGGTGAAGTAGCCGTGGTTGCGCATCTCCCGTGGTGCCGGAATCCGACGCGACCCCGACTGTGATAGCCAGTAGACCCGCTCCTGTGTGACCGCATCGCAAAACGGCAGTTGGTCGTCGGTCAGGTCGGGAAAGAGTGCGCGAAACGCGTCCGGGTTGACGACGGCGCCGGAGAGGTTGTGCTCGCCGAGCGACTCGGCCTTTTCCAGAACGCCAATCTCGATCTCTCCGGGTCCGTGTCCTGCATCATTGGCCGCCTTGACCTGTTGCGCCAGTCGAATAGCGCCGGCCAACCCCGCCGGTCCGGCACCGACGAAGAGCACGTCCAGCGGGATCGATTCATCGTCGGGGGACTCTCTGAGGATCAGTTTCTTCGGTAGATCGGGTTGATGCTTTGCGGGGATGATTTCGGCCACGATCTCTCCTCGTGAGGCGAGCGGATGACGGTTTCAGGATAGCAAGTCAGAACGGCTTCTGGAGGCCTCCGAGGGTCTCACGCGGCTGCTGTCCCTTGCACAGGAGCAGGACCCGGAACGTGCGCCCCATCCCCTCCGGGTGGATCAACTGCATGACCCGTCGACGCTCACGCACCCGCCGGGGATCTCGAGACATCTCGATGTCGGTCGCCTCAAACGCCTCCAGGATCCCGTTGCCGATCAGGAATCGATCCTGGGTCGTCAGCCCCAGGCTCTCCCAGCCTCGTGTCGATGCATGCTCGGACAACGCGGTGAAATTGACGTGGGCCGTCAGATCCTGTTGACCCAGGCAGGCCAGGAGATCGTCGGAGGTGCCGTGCCGGTGATAGGCCATGAGCGTCCCGTGAGGGCGACGGTTGTAGAGGGGCTCGGCCTCGTCGCCGTAGTCGACGATGATCGCAAGTCCCTCGTCGAACACCCGGTCGATTTGATCGAAGACCTCGCCCATCGCCAGACAGACCTCCGCCTGCATCCCGTCGTGGGGCGCCGCACCGAAACGTTCGGCCCAGTCGGCGATCTCATCGCCGGCGGGTTGGTCGATGAATTGCAGATCGGCATCCACGCGCCGCTCCATCAACGTGCTCCCACGACGCACGACACGGTGGACCGGCAACGCATCGAACAACTCTACGGCGAGCCACGCGCCCCGGGTTCGGCCCGCCATCACGGCGCCAAGCTCGGACGGTGCTACCACACGGGCTTCGGGCGTGTTCCGGCGGGCTTCCTCTCGCATCCCCTGCGATCGATCGACCAGCGTGCATCTCGCCCGCCCACGGAGAGGCTCCGGTAGATGGTCCAGGAGGTCGCGGGCCAGCGTGCCCCTACCCGAACCCACTTCGAGGATGTCGAACGGATCCGGCGAACCCATCGCGGCGTCGAACTCCGCCAGCTGCCGGGCGAAACAACGTCCGAGACCGCTGCCGATGTCGGCGGCGGTAAAGAAGTCGCCCTCGGGACCCACGCGGGTGGGCCCGGCACGGTAGTACCCGTGCTGAGAGTCGTAGAGCGCGGTCTCCATGACCTCGGCGAACGAGAGCGTTCCCCCGTCACGGATCCTCGCCTGGAGGCGTTGGGTCAGCGGGGACGACTGGAGGTCGTCTTCGGTCACGATCTCAGGAGACGGGGTCGGTGTGGGTCGCGAGTTCCGAGGCGCTCTTCTCACCACGCGTGATCTTCCGCTGAATCTCCATGATCGCCTCGATCAAGGCCTCGGGGCGTGGCGGGCAGCCACTGATGTAGACATCGACGGGCAAGATCTCGTCGACACCCTGGACCACCGAATACGAGCGGTACATACCACCGGAGGAGGCACAGGCACCCATGGAGATGACCCAGCGCGGGTTGGGCATCTGGTCGTAGATCTTCTTGACGGCAATGGCCATCTTCTTGGTGACGGTGCCGGACACGACCATCATGTCTGCTTGACGCGGGGAAAATCGCATCGCCTCGGCGCCGAATCGGGCGACGTCGTATCGCGGTCCGACCGTGGCCATCAACTCGATGGCGCAACAGGCGAGACCCATCGGCATCGGCCACAGGGAGTTCTTACGTCCCCATCCGATGCCCCAGTTGATGAACTCGTGCACCTTGGTGGTGTAAGCGATCTGATCGGCGTCCTCCGGGGGACGCTGATGAAGGATCGGAAGGCTTTCGGACATGGTCGGTCACTCCTCGGCCCAAATGTAGCCCAGGCCCGGAACGAGGGCAAGAAATTCAGCCCTCATCCGCTTCACTCCAATGACGGACGCCGTCCTCACCCAGGGTCCAGATCAACCAGACTCGGCGACCCCGACGACAGGCGGGGAAACGGATCTTCCCGGCACGCCCGTCCTGGACCTCGACCCCCTGACGACGCAATCCCGCCACCAGCTGACGATGACGGATCAGAAGCGTGAAGCGGGCCGCCGAAACCGGTTGATCGCCCTCCCGGGGAGGGCTGGGGAATCGCTCGAGATGGAGGTGGGTCTCCCGAACCCGTTCGACGAGAGGTCTGAGGCGGTCCAACGCGGCGGTCGCGCTGCGAGGCGTGAACAGGGGTTCCATCGGTAGCGATCTCCGGAGGCGGGGCGTCAGGCTAGCAGGGAGCCGACCCGAACGGCAGCCACGCCCCGAACTTTCGTTGCGACAGGGGGAGATCCTTGACGCTCCCCAACCCCTCGGATAGAGTGCCTTTCCGCCACCGAGAGTCCGAGATTCCAGCAAAGAGAGGGATATTCCCCCCGACTCGGAACGGACGTCTCCGTAATCACCGGACACGTTCGACGATGGCGAACAGACACTGTCGAAGGAGACTGCCGTGTCGGCTGCCGCCAACCCATCGTTCGATGTCACGGTGATCGGAAGCGGTCCTGGAGGCTACGTCGCGGCCATCCGGGCCGCCCAACTCGGGCTCAAGACCGCCGTCATCGAGATGGCCGAGGCACCCGGAGGCACCTGCCTTCACTGGGGCTGCATTCCGACCAAGGCGCTGCTCCGTTCCGCCGAGGTTCTCGATACGGCGCGGCACGCGGCGCAGTTCGGTGTCCAGGTCGAAGGGGCGGAGATCCAGCTGGATGCCGTCCACGACTATAAGAAGAAGGTCGTCGATGCCAATGCCAACGGCGTCTCCTATCTCTTCAAGAAGAACGGCGTGGAGTTGATCCGCGGTCGCGGCCGTCTCGCGGGCAAGGGCCAGGTAGAGGTCACTCCGATCGAGGGTGCGGCGTACACGATCCGGAGTACCCACACGATCCTCGCCACGGGCTCGGCGGTCCGCGGTATGCCGGGTGTCGAGTTCGATGGCGAGCGGGTGATCAACTCCGACCACGCACTGTTCATCGATCGCATCCCGAAATCGATGATCGTGATCGGTGCCGGTGCGGTCGGCGTGGAGTTCGCATCGATCTATCGGAGCTTCGGGGCCACCGTCGACGTCGTCGAACTACTGCCGACCCTGGTCCCGATCGAGGACCAGGATCTCGGTAAGGAGCTCCAGCGTGCGTTCAAGAAACGTGGGATCGGCGTCCACGTCGGGAACCGGGTGACCGGCGTCGAAAAAGGCAAGGGCTCGGTCAAGGTTCACACCGAGAAGAAGAACAAGAAACAGACGTTGGAGGCGGACGTCCTCCTGATTGCCATCGGTCGGCGCCCGCTGACCGACGACATCGGCCTGAAGGGCACGAAGGTCAAGGTCGATGAACGAGGATTCATCGAGGTCGACTCGATGATGCAGACCGGCGAGCCGGGTGTCTACGCCATCGGGGACATCCTCCCGACGCAGGCGCTGGCCCACGTCGCCTCCCACGAAGGCATCATCGCGGCGGAACATATCGCCGGCGGGTCGGCCCACCCGATCGACTACGACAAGATTCCGTCATGCACCTATTGCACCCCGGAAGTGGCGTCCATCGGCCTGACCGAGGCCGAGGCCAAACGCCGCGGGATTGAAACGGCCATCGGCAAGTTCCCCTTCTCGGCCAGCGGGAAGGCGAAGATCCTCGGCGAGACCGGTGGATTCATCAAGATGATCACGGATAAGAAGTACGACGAGGTGATCGGTGTCCACATCGTCGGCCCCCACGCCACGGAGTTGATCGCGGAGGCTACGGCCGCCGTCAACCTCGAAGCCACTGCCGAATCGATTTTTCAGGCGGTTCATGCCCATCCGACTCTTGCAGAGGCGATGGGCGAAGCCGCACTCAGCGTTCACGGTCGTCCGATCCACAGCTGATCAGACCAGGAGAATCCACGATGCGTGTAGACGTAATCATGCCGCAGATGGGCGAGTCGATCGCCGAGGGCACCATCACCCGCTGGATCAAGCAGGTCGGAGACACCGTCGAACGCGACGAGCCGATCTTCGAGATCTCGACGGACAAGGTGGATGCAGAGATCCCGGCGCCATCGGCCGGAACGCTGGTCGAGATCAAGAACCAGGAAGGCGAAACGGTGCCGGTAAACGATGTCGTTGCGTTCATCGAGACCGATGCAAGCGCCGCCGCGAGTGCCCCGGCGTCGACGGCAGAGCCGGCCGCCGTAGCCGAGGCACCGGCTCCCACGGCCGCACTGGCTGCCGCCGCACCGACCCCACCGGCTCCAGTCGCTCCTGCTGCGGCGCCCGTCGCCGGAGTCTTCGTCTCGCCGGTGGTCCGCCGGATCGCCGCTGAGCACGGGATCGACCCGACCACTCTCGCCGGCACCGGTGCCGGTGGCCGAGTGACCAAGAAAGATATCCAGGCGTTCATCGCGTCCGGTGCCGCGGCCCCCGCGGCGGCGGCGTCCCCCGCACCTCTCGCCCCTCCTGCGCCGGTCTTTGCCGCTGGAAGTCGCGAGACCCGCGAACCGATGACGATGATGCGCAAGAAGATCGCCGAGCACATGATCGAGTCGCGTCGCACCTCGGCACACGTCAACTCTGTGTTCGAAGTCGATCTCACTAACATCGGGAAGATCCGAGCCCAACACAAAGCGGCGTTTCGCGACCGTCACGGCGTCAACCTGACCTACATGCCTTTCATCATCAAGGCGGTCAGTGACGCACTCCGAGACTGGCCGATCGTCAACTCGTCGGTCGAGGGCGACACCATCGTCTACAAGAAGGATCTCAACATCGGCATCGCCGTGGCACTCGAGGGCGGCCTGATCGTTCCGGTGATCCGAAACGCCGACGACCTCTCCATCGCGGGCATCGCGAAGCGCGTGTTCGACCTTGCAGATCGTGCTCGAACGAAGAAGCTGAACCCGGATGAGGTCCAGGGCGGAACGTTCACGATTACCAATCCCGGCCAGTTCGGGGGCCTGTACGGTCTACCGATCATCAGCCAGCCTCAGGTTGCGATCCTCGGCATCGGCGGCATCGAGAAGCGTCCGGTGGTCATCGATGACGCGATTGCGATCCGTTCGATGGTCTACATGGCCCTGTCCTACGACCACCGTGTGGTCGACGGGGCCGTTGCCGACCAGTTCCTGGCCCAGATCAAACGGGGCCTGCAGGAGTTCGACGCATCGCTGCTCTAGACGAGCAAGAGATCGCCGCCGGCCGACGCTCCTGGGAGATCCGTTGGCTGGGGCGGGTTTCGTACGACGACGGTCTGGCCCTTCAGGAACAACAGGTCCAGAGTGTCCGTCGTGGGGGCGGCAGGGATAGCCTGCTGCTCCTCGAGCATCCGCCGGTTATTACCGTGGGACGCGGCGCTGACGATCGGCATCTGCGCGCGTCGGCCGAGGAGCTCGAACGTCGCGGGATCGAATACCACGAGACCGGACGTGGCGGAGACATCACGTACCACGGACCCGGACAGTTGGTGGGCTATCCGATCCTCGCGCTCCCGGAGGATCGACGCGATGCGCATCGCTATCTACGGGACCTCGAAGAGGGACTGATCCGGACCGCGGCAGAGTTCGGGATCGAGGCCTCAAGGGTCAAGGGGTTGACCGGAATCTGGGTCGGCAACGCAAAACTCGCGGCGATCGGTGTACGCCTGTCGTCCGGCTGGATCACGTCTCATGGCTTCGCGTTCAACGTGACGACCGACCTGACGGGGTTCGACACGATCGTCCCCTGCGGCATCAGTGACCGCGGCGTCACCTCGCTGGAGCGGCTCCTGGGACGTCGTCTGTCGCTGGAGTCGGTGGGCCGGGTCATCGGACGCCATCTTTCCGACGTGATGGATCTTCAGCCGCTATACGCCGACGAGACTCCCTGATGGAGAAGCAACGTCGCCCCGAATGGTTGAAAGTTCGTCTACGGACCGATCCGAATTTCCGTCGACTTCGGAAACTCGTCGATGAGTTGAAACTCAACACGGTCTGCACCGAGGCCCGCTGCCCCAACATCTACGAGTGTTGGAATGCGGGGACCGCGACCTTCATGATCCTCGGCGAGACCTGTACGCGACGCTGTGGATTCTGCAGCGTACACAGCGGACGACCCGACCCCGGTGTCGACAAGGACGAACCGCGTCGGGTCGGCGAGGCCATCGCTCGTCTCGGTATCCGTCATGCGGTCATCACCAGTGTCGATCGCGATGACCTGCCGGACGGCGGTGCGGCGCATTTCCGCGACGTAACTAATGCGATCAGGAGTCACGCCGCAGGTTGCGCGGTCGAGCTCTTGACGCCGGACTTCAAGGGGCGCGTCGATGCGTTGGACATCGTCCTTCAGGCCCCACCGGACGTGTTCTCGCACAATATCGAGACGGTTCCACGACTCTACAAGACCGCACGACCCGGCTCTAAGTTCCTCGGCTCGGTCGCCCTCCTGGAGGCGTCCGCCCGTGAGCGGGACGCCCGCGGGCTCACGATGCGAATCAAGTCCAGCATGATGCTGGGGCTGGGCGAGACCGATGACGAGGTGCTCGACGTGATGGCCACGCTACGAGAGGCGGGCGTCGAGGTGATGGCGATGGGACAGTACCTGCAACCCACCCGGGACCATATGCCTGTCACACGCTTCGTTTCGCCGGATCACTTCCGGCGGTTCGCCGATGCGGGGAAAGCCATGGGCTTCCTACACGTAGAAGCCGGTCCGCTGGTCCGATCGTCCTACCACGCCGAGCAACACCATCCGGCGCTTCCCGTGATCTCGAGTCACTCGGGGTAGATGTAGGGTCCGAGGCCGCCACCAGCCAGGTAGGAATCGATGTCGAACTTAAGCCCGACGACCTGCTTCTCCGAGGAGCCGATGTAGCGCCGCAGGATCTTGCCCTGCTTATCGATCAGGAAGCTGGTCGGCAGGATCCGTATTTCGCCCCACTGCTTGTAGGCCCTGGGCCACGGATAGATGTTCGCGTAGAGCACCTCGAGATCTTCCAGAAAGACGGCGAGATCCTCCGGCTGCGGCTGGTCCTGCAAGACACCGATCACCTGCAACTGGTCGTGCTTGTCGACCAGCGACTGCAACGCAGGCATCTCCGCCTTGCAGGGCTCGCACCAGGGGGCCCAGAAGTTCACGATGGTCAGCTCCTGGGTCGCGTAGTCCACCATGACATAGACGTCGTCGTGGGTTCGCCCCCGAAGCTCGGGAGCCGTCTGACCCGGTGCCAACGCCAGGCCCTTACGCTCTTTCTGGGCCATCGCGACCGGCGATGCCAGGGCAAAAGCCAGGACTGCGAAACCCAGTACGCGCGAAATCACTCTCGGCCCCACAACTCTCATGACGTCACTACCTCTTCGTTACCGACGGAACCCAATGATTCTACGACCGCAGATGGCCCCTGGCCACCCGGCGTGGCAATCGTCCGACGATTCTGGTTGGGGTGAGACTGGAGCGGGAAACCGGACTCGAACCGGCGACCCCGACCTTGGCAAGGTCGTGCTCTACCAACTGAGCTATTCCCGCGGGTCTTGATTTTGGCCGTCTGCTCCGGCCAAAATCCACGGCAAAGTACCGCAATCCCGGGAACCCGTCAACATCGGCCCCTCCGTTGCGAACGACCGCCTTCGGGACGGAATGCGTCGAGCGTGTGATCGACCACGGGAGCGGAATCGGGAGGCCAGAGGACCTCGACGACGTCGAACCGACAGGGTCGCTCAAGCCAACCACGGGCGGCCAGGTAGGCCGTGGCAAGCCGGGCTAGCCGTCGCTGTTTGGAGGGACCCACGGCCTCTCCAGGCTGCCCGTAGCCGACCCCGCGTCGCGTCTTGACCTCGACGATGACGACGATCGGACCGTCCAGCGCGATAAGATCGATCTCCCCCAGTCGGCAACGCCAGCCATGTTCGAGAACACGGTATCCCCAGGAGCGGAGCTGCCGAGCGGCCAGCTCCTCACCCATCTGACCGGTCCGACGACGACTGTCCATTCGTTTAGGCTAATCCGAGCGGCTCAGGGCGATGCGGCTTTCCGTCGCACGACGGTATCCGATGAGAAACGGCTAGCGGCGTTTCCAGAGGGTTCCCTGAGGTGTGTCTTCGAGCACGATCCCGTCTGCGGCCAGTAGATCGCGGATACGATCCGACTCGGCGAAGTCCTTACGCGCCCGCGCCTCCTCCCGCTGCCGGATCAGATCCTCGACATCCTCAGAGACCGCCTCGGTCTCTTCCTTGAGGGCCAGGACCGTGTCGAAGCCGTCCATGGCGAGAAGGAGGTGACGACGACTCTCCACCGGAAGCTCGCCCCGATCCATCGCGACGTGGGCCTCGCGGATCAGGCGAAATAACGCACCGACCGCGCTGCTGATATTCAGGTCATCCGCCAATCCATCCGCGAAGGCCGAACGTTCGGTGTCGCACAGTGCATCGAACGTCTCGTTCCGTCCATCGGCTGCCGGTTCGTGATGCAGACGCGCACGGAGATCGTCGATCCGTTGAACCTCCGCCGTCGCCTTGGCCAGGGCGTCCATCGTGAAGTTCACCGAAGAACGATAGTGGGTCGACAGCAGCAGAAGTCGGATGGCACGCGGATCGGCTCCCTTCGTAAGGAGATCCCGGAGCGTGTAGAAGTTCCCCTTGGACTTCGACATCTTCTGGCCGTCGACCATCAGGTGGGCCGCATGGACCCAGTGGCGAACGAATGGCTTCCCGGTTGCGCCCTCGCTCTGGGCGATCTCGTTCTCGTGATGCGGGAAGATGTTGTCGACACCACCCGTATGAAGATCGAACGATTCACCCAACAGCTTGATGCTCATCGCGGAGCACTCCAGGTGCCACCCGGGACGCCCCTTCCCGAACGGGCTATCCCAACTGGGCTCCCCCTCCCGATAGGCCTTCCACAGGACGAAATCCCGGGCGTCATCCTTCTCGTACTCGTCGTTGTCGACCCGGGCGCCGCTCATGACGGTTCGGTTTTCGAGGTTGGATAGTTTTCCGTAGGCTTCGAACTTCTCGATCTTGAAGTAAAGCGACCCCTGACTCTCGTATGTAAGACCCTTGGCCTTCAGCTGCTCCGCGATGGCGATCATCTCCGGTATGTGATCGGTCGCCCGCGGGTAGGCTTCGGCCCGTTCGATCCCCAGCGTGTCGAGATCCTCGAAGAACGCCGCGATGTACGGGGCGGTCGCGTCATCCAGAGTCAGATTCTCCGCCATCATCTTCGCGATGATCTTGTCCTCGATATCCGTGATGTTCATCACCTGGGTGACGCGGAAGCCGAGGTACTTCAGAGACCGCCTCAGCAGATCCTCCCACACGTACGCACGGAAGTTGCCGATGTGTGCGAAGTCATAGACCGTCGGCCCACAGGTGTACATCCTGATGTGACCGGACTCCAGGGGCACGAGCGGTTCGACCTTGCGGGTCATGGTGTTGTACAGACGGATCGGATGCGGTAGACGATTCACGGTGCGATCTCCCGGTGGCGAGGCATTGTAGCCAGCGTTGCGGGGTGCATCAACGACCTGCGCTCAAAGAAAAGGGCCACCCCCTGAGGAGCGGCCCTTCGAAACCAATCGATCGCAGCGAGATCAGAAGGACATTCGGATCCCGACCTGCCACTGGCGGCCAAATCGCTGGGTGGCGATGTTATTTCCGTTGATCTGAGCGAAGTTGACTTCAAGGGTGTCGTCGTTCAGGAGGTTGAAGACCTCTGCGGAGACCTGCATGTTGACGCCGCGGGCCAACTGCATTTCCTTCGTGAACTTGGCATCGACGTTCCAGAAACCCTCGTTACGCTGGTCGTTCCGCTGACCGGTGAGATAGCGTTGCCGGGTCCGCGCGGCGTTCGCCGTGCCGATTCCGGCATACTGCGGAGGGACCTGATCGAAGGACAGCTGCTGCGAGAGCAACGAGTACGGCAAGCCCGACTCCCAGCTGATGGCACCACCGAGACGGAAGTTCCACGGGGTGATCGTCGTCGCATTGAGTTTGACGACGTGACGCTGATCGTAGGACTGATACCCGCTCTCGTCCCGAAGGAGCGAACGGTCATCGCCCAGCAGCTGCTGGAAGTCCTCGCCGTCCCCACGGGCACGGGAGTAGGTGTAGGACGCCTGCATCTCCCAGCTCTTGTATTGCCGGCGCGTCAGTGCGAGGACGACACCGTCATAGTCGATGCTGTTGAAATTGCCGACGACGTAGATGTCGCCCCAGCCCGGGTTCTGCAGATAGAGATCCGGGATACCGTCGGGCCGCTCAAGACGGGTCGTCTCGGAGAGCGGGTCGTCGGTTTCGACCGGATCGTCGTCATCGGAATTGTTGGAGAAGAAGATCTCTCCCGCACAATCGTCGAGAATCCCATCGCCGGGAGCCAGCGCGGGGTCCAGACCCAGAGCCTCGGCCTCGAGAGCCGTCAGCGGCTGCACGGTGCGATTGTCCAGCAAGGATGGCTGACGACAGCGACCGTAGTCCCCCGGAACGTGGTTGACGTCGATGTCCTGGAGTTGGTCTTTGAATGCTCGATTGACGTAGGTCACGGAGATCGAGGTCTCGGCCCACAACTCGCGCTCGAACGCGAAGGTGAACTCATCCTGGTAGGGCGTTCCCAGATTGCGATCCACGGCGCTGACGTTGATCGTCGTACCGACCGAGCTACGGAGACCGTCGACGAGGAACTTGTCCTCGTTGTCGATCGTCGCGTCGTAGACCAGGCTGGTAGTCACCGGCTCGAGTTCGATCAGCGGGATGTTGAGGAACAGCTTGTCGTAGAACCGACCGGCGGTGCCCACGAACTTGGTCTTGCCGTTGTTCCACGGATCCCACGAGACCGAGATACGCGGCGCGATGTTGGTATTGGTCAACGCGATGTTCTCTGCCCGACGGGTCTTCTCCCAGTCGCCCTGCTGCTGATAGAGCAAGGCCATTCGGCTGTTGATCTCATCCAGGCGTAGGTTCAGGACCGACTGAAGTCCCCGAGCGAAATCGTCGAGCGACTCGTAACCCGTAAAGGTCTCCGCCATCGGAATACTGATCGAGCCGCCCGCATCGGCGATCGAGCGGATGAGTGCGGCTTCGTTTTCGGCGTCGATGGGGGTGAAACCGTTGGCGGTGATCTCCTCGCGGTCGATGCGGACCCCAAGGGTGATCGATAGATTCGGGATCGGCTTGAACTGATCGCGGAAGAAGGCGCCCCAGTTGGTTCCCGTGGCGCGAACGTCCGCCGTTTGCGGGATCGCGAGGGTTGCCGCCACGAGGGGGACCAACGTCAGCTCGGTGTCGCCGCCCATGTCCTGGTTATCCATGTTGCTGAGGACGAAGGTGGTCAGGTTGGGTCGTCGCTCGAGGAAACGGAAATACCGCTCGTTCTCGACCTCGAAGCCGAGACGGAACTCATGGCTCATGCCCCAGAAGTTTCCGCCGAAGATCGTGGCCTGCGAACCGATCGTCAGTCGCTGACGATTGTCATCCCAGGTCTGGAAGAACGATCCGGTGCGTTCACTGTTGACCGCGTTGAAACACTGGGCACCTTCCAGGAACTCGAAGCCGGTCACGCAATCGTTCGCCTGTCCGGCGACCGTCGGGAAGACACCGGTCTCGAGATCGAACCAGGCCGCTCGACTGTCGACAAAGATCTTCGGAGAGACCGGTGCCTGCCAACCCATCTGATAGGTGCTGCCGCTGCGCTCCGTGCGACGGGCGGCCTCGGCCGGGGTCCTGGAGTTGACACCCAGGTTGTTGATCTCTTGCGGGTCCGATCGCAGCGTAAACGTCAGTTTGTTTCGCGGCGAGGCCTGCCAGGTGAGCTGGTCGCTGTGGATCCCCTGATCCACGGTGATCGTCTCGATACCCCCGATCACGTTTACGGGAATCTCTTGATCGATCAACTCGTGAGAGAGCCGATACCACAGCTTGTCCTTGAGGATCGGGCCGGAAACCTGGACGGAAGGCTGGAACCAGTCGAAATTGGGGTCGGTGACGTTGTTGTTGTCACCGGCTCCATCCCCATCCAGCTTGCTGGATCGGTAGAAGAACTCGAAGACGCCCTCGAAATTGTTGCTGCCTTGCTTCTCAATAATGTTGGCGAAGCCACCTTGTGCGCGGGAGTACTCGACACCGGCACCGGCGGTGATGACTTCCATCTCCTCGATGGAGTTCGGGTTGACCTGGCTGCCGAACTGTCCGGTCAACGGATCCACGTTACTGACGCCGCTGACGACGGCCTTGAAATCGCGGTCACGAGAACCGTGGACATTGGGGTTGCCGTCGCCATCGGAATCCTGCACGCCGGGCGCCAGGGTCAAGACGTTTTGATAGAAGCGACCGGCGACCGGAAGATCCTGAATGAAGTCGTCCGAGAACTTGGTCGACGTCTGGGTCTTCTCCAACTCGACCGTGTCACCCTCGCCGACGATCGTCAGCGTCTCGGTGTACTCGGCCTGCAGTTGTACGGTATAGGGCGAGCGTTCGTTCAGGCGAATACGCAGGTCGCTCAACCGTTGCGTTGCCATCCCGGGGAAACTGACCTCGATGACATAGCCACCGCCGGCTCGAAGCACCGGGAACTCGGCGACGCCCTGCTTGTTGGTCGTCACCGTCGATTCTTTGACGTAACCATTCTCGTTGGTGATCGTCACGCGCGCCGTCGGAAGAGGACCGTCGCTATCGACAACCTTGATGATGAGACCACCTGTCTGGGCGGAGACCGCCGAGATTGCAAAAACGGCGACAGCGATGAACAACACCGTTCGCATCAGCTTCATGACACCCTCCTGAGGACCGGTCCTAAGCGTGTTTCGAATCCGGGAGGCCACCCCCGTTGCAAATCCGGTACACCCCCCCATAGCCCTCGGTATGGCTCAAGCCACGATGAGAGATACGAGATGCACCCATCCGGTAAATCCAGATTGATTTGCGCGGTTTATGTACCACCCTACCCCCAATGCGTCAACCATCAGATCGACGCCCTATGAAGGATACTTAAGGAAATTGGGACGTTTGGGAAGGCACGAAGCCAAAGGTCTGCTGCAATTCTACCGCGATCTTGCCGGCCGGCCGTGTAAAGCGTGGGCACCATCTGGTTTTTGCCGAAGCTAGACCCGAATACCCAGACGTTTAAGCTTCTCATTCAGGGTCGTGGGCTTGAGGCCCAATCGGGCGGCGGCCTTCTTCTGAACTCCGCCCGATTGTTCCAGGGCGTCCAGAATCATATGGCGCTCGAAGCTGGCGACGGCCTCCGCCAGTCCGACCCCTTCCGGGAGACGAGGCGACGACTCCTGCCCGGGCGTCCCGCGGACCTCCGATGGAAGATCACGAAGATCGATCCGTGGACCGCCGGCCAGAACGACTCCCCGCTCAACGACGTTCTCCAGCTCACGAACGTTCCCCTGCCAGCCGTAGTTCAGGAACAACTCCATCGCCTCCGTCGTGAACCCCTCAAGATGTTTGTCGTTCTCGTTGTTGAATCGATCGAGGAAGTGGTTGAGCAACATCGGCACGTCCTCCATCCGTTGCCGCAACGGCGGGATCGTGATCTTGATGACGTTGAGTCGGTAGTAGAGGTCCTCGCGGAAGCGTCCCTCACGCACAAGCTCTTCCATGTCCTCGTTGGTTGCCGCCAGGATTCGGACATCAACCGAGCGGGTCTCGGTCGAACCAAGACGCAAGTACTCTTTGTTCTGAATCGCACGCAATAACTTCGCCTGCACCTCCGGCGAAATGGCCGTGATCTCGTCAAAGAGAATGGTCCCACCCTCGCTGGCCTCGAGGAGTCCCGCCCGATCACTCGTCGCGCCGGTGAACGCGCCGCGAACATGACCGAAGAGGTTGTCCTCCAGAAGCTCGGTGGGGATACTCACGCTATTGACCACGGTGAACGGCTTACTGGAGCGGGTCCCTCGCTGGTGGATTGCGTGGGCCACCAGTTCCTTGCCGGTCCCCGACTCTCCCTGGATCAGGACGGTCGCTCGGCTCGGGGCGACCTGGTCGATGAAGCGATAGACCTCCTGCATCGGCTTCGACTTGCCGACCAGTTTCTCGAAACGGTACCGCTCTTCGAGGGCCCGCTTGAGGTCACGATTCTCCCGGCGCAGCAAGGTCGACTGAACGGCTTGCGCGACCAGATGTCGAACCTCGTCATTCTTGAAAGGCTTCGTGAGATAGTGGAACGCGCCACTCTTGATCGCCGCAACGGCGTCCTGCACCGACCCGAACGCCGTGATCATGACGACCGCCAGCTGATCGTCACGTTCGCGGACCCACCGGAGCAGCTCCATCCCATCCGCGTCGGGGAGCATGACATCGAGGAGCAAGCAGTCCCAGGATCCGTCGTTCAGACGTCTCCGCCCGCCCGCCGCGTCGACCGCGACGGCGACCTCGAAACCCTCACGCTGCAGAAGCGATCGAAGGACGTCGACGACCACGGGCTCGTCGTCAACGACGAGGACCCTCCCTCTTGACGGTTCGGGGAGAGCGGTTTCGTTGGGTTCATCCTGAGGGGTGGCGCTCACGCCATCGCCCGGGCCGTGCTCCCGATCGGTAGTTCCACGCGGAATCGCGTGTACTTCCCACGTTCGCTATCGACACGGATCTCGCCGCCGTGCTCACGCACGATTCCGTAGGAAATCGAAAGCCCGAGCCCCGTGCCCTTCCCCCGTCCCTTCGTCGTAAAGAACGGATCGAAGATGCTTGGGAGATCCTCCGCCGCGATTCCCTCTCCGTCGTCCCGAATCTCGAGAGCGACTTCCGTTGCCGTCTGATGACTGCGCACCTTGATCGTGCCCGCGTCGCCAACGGCATCTCGCGCGTTGATCAAAAGGTTCAGAATGACCTGTTGCAGCTTGCCTTTGTGCCCCCTGATCATCGGAATGCTCGGGTCCAGGTCCACCTCGATCGTGACGCCACGTCCGCGGACCTGAGGTTCATACAGCTGAAGAACTTCCTGCGCCGTCGCGTTGAGATCCAGGGCCTCCAATGCGGTCGGCTCCGAGCGCGCGAGGCTCAGTAGCGACTGCGTGATCCGCGAGGCGCGCTCGGTCTGGGACTCGATCTTCTGCAAGACCTCCCGGTCCCCGGGTTTGCGGTCATCTCCCTCGAGGAGCATCTGCGCATAGCTGGAGATACCGGTCAACGGCGTGTTGATCTCGTGGGCGACACCGGCGGCGAGCATCCCCAGCGAGGCAAGCCGTTCCTGGCGAGCCATCTGCTCTTCCATGTCCACACGCTCCGAGACATCGTCAAACGTAACAACCGTCGACGCTCCGCCGAAGCCTTCGCGGGTTCGGGAAATCGATAGGTTGGCGACGATCCTCCGCCCCGCCCGGTTCGTCAGGCTGAGACGAAAGATCCGCGCGCCATCGATCCCCGCTCCGAGATCGCCTTCCTGCTGGAGTCGACGAACGACATGCAGCGGGAACACATCGCCGATCTCGCGACCGAGCGCCTCGTCACGCGGGATGCCGTAGATCTCTTCGATCGCCGGATTCCACTCCTGAATTATTCCGTCGGCATCCATCAGCAGCAGGCCGACCGCGCTCGCATCCAGGAGCGTGGTCTGACGCGCGTGGAGTTGTTCGATCTCCACGGCGCGTTGCCGGACTTCGCGGACCAGTCGAGCGGCCTCGAAGGCCGTCGCGGCATGGGCGGCCAGTGTTCGCAGCAGTGCGCAGTCCTCAGTCGTCAACGGTGGTTGCGGGTGCGTGCGTTCGCCGACGCAGAGTGCCGCCCGCAGGGTTCCCTTGACCTTCATCGCGAACAGGTAGCGCGCCCATGGAACTTCCGCGATCTCTCCGGCGTCGAGCGTCACAAAGCCCTCGTCGTCGAGACGGGCCAGCGCGTCGGACTCCAGTTCGAAGAACCCACCGGATCCCGTTGGCATACAGTCAAAGCGACCGTCGCCCGACTTCACCGCGACTTCGCTCTTCTCCACGTCCAGCGTATCTCTTACCCGTCTCCGCAGATTCTCGAGGAGCGTGGGCAGATCCGTGTCTGCACTCAACTCGCGTGCCCAATCGAGTAGCGTGGCCCGATAGCTGTAGCGCCGACGATAGAACGCGCGGTCCACACCTGCCTTGACCCACGCGCGCAGAGACGGGTAGCTGGCGATCATCGCGAAGAGCCCAAAGTACCGGGAGGCGCTTCGTGAGAGATCGAACCAGTCGCCGACAAATTCGCGCACCAGGAAAACGGTCGCGGCGTAGATCGCCGACGCGGCAAAGATGGACGAGACTTCACAGATACCGCGCAACAGGAACAGGTCGACGTCGTACGGTCGATAACGCGCCAGGGCCGCCGTGAATGCAGCCGGAACGAAGAGCATCGGCGCGACCGAAACGAACTGGGCCCACAAAGGCAACTCGCTGGCACCCAGTGCCCACGGTGCAGCGTAAAGCACGGCAAACGGTCCGAGGCCGAGTGCCAGCCCCCAGAGGAGCCATCGCATCTGTCCTCGATGAAGCGCCGAGGCCGAAGCCCGATACGATTTCGCGATCAGCGTCACGCAGACGATCAGGGCGACTGCAAATAACAACTGTGAGAGACGATCCGGCCATTCCGCGGCACGGACGGGATCATCGAATCGGTAGACGCCGCCCAGAAGTTGCGGAGACAGCCAGAGCGCGGCTGTGAACAAGAGCGCACCGACCCCGTACCCGGTGAGGATCAACACCGGTCGCTGGCGGAATCGCTTGCGTGTCAAGAGGACACCAAGATGGATCAGCAGCGCCGGCACCAGCGCCGACGCCGCGACATCGCCCCAGTAGATGACCCAATCCAGCGCTCCACCGTTACCGGTGTGACTGAACGTCAGCTGCGTAAAGAGCGCCAGAGCCAGCGCCGTATAGAGGCGTCCTCCGCGGATGCGTGGCCAGCGGAGCGTGATGAAGAGCCCGGTCGCCCAGAACGCCATCCCGACGATGGCGAGATAGGTGTAGGGCTCGGTTCGAGTCTCACGCCCGGGCATCAACGAGAGGACGAGGTCTTCCGCGCCTCGTCGGACTTCGATCTCCACGGTGTTCCCGCTGCCGTGTTCCCAGCCGATCTGCGAGGCCTCGAGAGCGAGGCGTATCTCGTCACCGTCGACGGTCAGGAGTCGATCTCCGGGGCGGATCCCGGCGTTCCACGCGATGCTGTTCTCGTCGACGAACATGGCGATCGCGCCACCGGCGGACTGCGTCCATTCGACGCCGACCAGAGGGCTGGATGCGCCCACCCGCTCTCCGAACGAGACTGCCCCGACCGCCAACAGAATGGCGGCGATGCCGAGTGTCAGCGGCAGGCGCAGAGTCTGGATCAGTGAGCGCACGTCGTTAGTCCTGCCTCACTAGAATTGTACGGAGAGACCAGCGCTGACACGTCGGTGAATCCCGGCGACGATCGCGTCGCCTGTATCGGGGTCATCGGTCGAATCCGGCGAGTCGAGTTCAAGATCGGAGCGTCGGTACGCAATAAGCAATCGCCAGTCGCCACCGGTCAACGCGGGGAGGACCCGTTGGCGCAGGCGAAGCTCCAATGCGCGTTGCTTGAGTCCGCTTGCCAACAGATCGTCGGCGGCTCCGTTCTCACGAGTTCGCCGATAGTCGAGCAGGATCCCGGTTCCGCTCGAGACCACGCTGAGACCCAGCTGACCACTGTCGAATCGCATGTGTCGATTCTCAAGTCGACGAATGGGCATCTCTTCCGGCAACCAGGCCGCCAGCGTGCCCTCCGCCCAGCCGTGCTCGACTTCGAAGACGGCGCGAACGGGCCCGCTATCCTGAACAAGAGCGACGCGCGATTCCTTGACCGCCGCGTTGCCGTTGGTCAGATAGAGCGGATCGCTTGGGCCCTGGAGCCCGCCGTCATAACCGAAACGGTCCATCTGACTGGGTGAGAACGCCGTCGACCCGCGAAGAGTCAACGACGCGACGATCGGCAGCTCGACGCCGACCTCGTAGCCAAGACGACTACTGGGCGTAAAGTGCGTCGACAGATCGCTCTCACGATCCGTCCATTCGGTGACGGCGTGATAGGAAAAGAGCGTCTGCACCGAGAAGCGTCCGTAGCTCCATACGCCGCCCAACCGTGGGGCAAACAGTGCGCTGTCGCCTTCTTGAAGGGCATGCTGATAACCAAGACCGTAGATCAACGCGATCGGTCCACGGATCTTTCGTGTGTCCTGTGCATCGATCCCGACCGAGAATCCGTCCACACCCAGAAGGGCCGGCGTCGCCATCCCATAGGTCAGGTTAGACGGTGCATCCAGAGAGCGGGCATGGAACGCAACCTGGAGTTCATTGGTACGCGTCGAGCGCTCGTAGGCACCGGCCGCCCGAACCGATTGATTCAGGTCGCCGGGCATCTCGGGGCCGTTGATGGACCGTGCCTGTGTCGCTTCGGTGCCAACGTAGTCCAGCGAGACATCGAGTCGAGACGAAGGGTTCAACTGTTGCGACCAGCGTGCGTCGTAACCCCACGTCCGCTGCTGGGGACGCTCCCGCGGGATCGTTGCCGACGACTGTAACTGCGTCCCGAACTGCTGGCCCGCATAGAAAGCGTTGACCTCCAATCGCGAATCCAGGGTCGTTTCATAGTCCATCGACACCGTCATTCCGGAGTCGCCGAATCGTTGATGACCGTCGGTCGCGCTGCGATCGCCTCCCAACCGTTCCTGGTACGCGGTCAACGCGACCGAACCGCGATCGCCCACCGGAGATGCCAGGCGAACCCGCGTCCCGTTTCCCGCATGCCCCTCCGGCGAGCCGGTCGCTCCGGCACGCATCGACACCGTCTGCTCCAACGACATCTGAAGCGCGTCGGGGGACGGCTGGCCGCCCTGCTCGAGGTCGCCGATGTGAACGGTATCTTCGACATCGTGCAGGAGGCTTCGCCGTGGCAGTCTCAGCGCCCAATCCGGTGACAACGCGTCGACCGGCAGGTCCGGGTTGGCCGACGACAGCGCGGGCTGCAGCACGACCTGGAGTACCTGATCCAGTCGGGTGTTGACCGACGCGATGAGCGTCAGGTAGCCCTCTTTCAACAGGGCGACGCGATAATCTCCGGGAAGAAGTCCGGCGAACTCGAAACGGCCCTGCCGGTTGCTTCGACCGACCGCTACGGGGTCGGGACCCCCGCCGGGCTGAACCACCAGGACCTCGACACCGTGGACGACGTTGCCGATGGTATCCTTGATGACTCCCGAGAACGTCGGGTTGTTGGCCGGGTGGGCCGGTCCGGACCCGAGAACCATGACGGCCAGCGCCAGGATGCTGCAGAACGTAAGCCGCAGCCCTGTCGTAAGGCTTCCGAACGGTTTACGATGGTGAACCATGGGACAGCCCTCCGACACCGACCCCCCAGGCGCGTCTCTCAGCGCAGAGTCTATGCCCACGCTCAATTGTTGTCAAACCTAGAGCCATCAACGAGATAGCAAGTATGTCGCACCCCCTCTCACCACGATTGTTCGTCCTGCCGTTCGGGCTGCTCCCCCTCCTTGTGGGGCTGAGCTTCAATCCCGCCGGGGCTCAGGTCGAACTGGGACGCAGCACCGTCGTCTCCCTGGAGATCTCACCGCTCACCGGGGAGGCCCGAGTCGACACGCTCCCCCTTCGGATCGAGCTGGATCCCGTCAAGGGCGGGCACCAGGAATTCGTGCTGGTCTGGCCGGACAACCCCGCCACGGCCCGTGAGGTCACGGTCACCCTGACCGCCGACGCCCCGAAGTTCGACCAGCGTCCCGGAGGCACCTTTCGATTGACCACCACGGTCACGGGCCTCGATGACGGGCCGGTCGAGACCCGCCAGGAGTTCTGGGTTCAGGATGGTGGGACCAGCCTGCTGGAAGTGCTGCGAGTGGCCGATGACCCGCTGACCCTGGCCATTCGGATGTCGACGCGGGAGGTACCCTTCGTGGCCAATCGCGGTACGGAGGTCGGAGTACCGCTGACCCTTAATCTGGAGATCCATCGAATCGAGGGCGAATCGAGTACCCGCCTGGAAACCAACCGCATGCAGACCTTCGTCGGACAACCGGTCAGCTACTCGTTTGACCTCGGTGGGCAGCCGGACTCTCCGGCATTGCGGCTGACCTTTCGCCCGACGCGCGTCATCGGGGAGATCGTCGAGATCGTCGTGGACGCCAACGGCAAGCTCCCCGTCGACGGCCAACTTAGACTGATCGGCACTCGCGAGACGTGGGTTGCGTCCCGTGGCGTCGCGTCATCGCTGACCATCGCCGAGGGCACACCGCCCGCCGGATATCGTTTCATGGTCACTCCACAGTTCTGAGCTGAAGATGCGACGGATACCAACAGCGCTGTTCACTCTCGCGGTCGTGTGGGGTCTCCTTGCGCTCACGGCGTTCCCGGCGAGCGCGGAGGCCGAACGGCTGAGTATCAGCGCGTCGCTTGGTGTCCACCTGCAGAACGGTCGCGAGTTGGCCCTCGAGGTGGACCCATCGGCCTACCGCGACGACGCCCATGTTGCGTCTCGGCTTCTCGCAGCGAATCAACGGGTCGATCCGGCCTGGCGTGTCCAGACGACCCATGCCGAGACCGGGGAACCCGAAGAGCGGATAAGGATCCCCCTGCGGTCGCTCGGGGATGAGATGCGGAGTCTGGTGCTCCGGACAATGTTCCCCGAGGATCGTCACGTCGAGGGGGCGTGGCTCCATGTCGTGCGACGGGGCCGCCTCCCGACGTTCGGCGAGGGTCTCTGGCAGGTCGCGGAGTGGTTCGTCGGGGAGGGTTCCTCGTTCACGGAGTTGATGACGGCCAACGGACTCTCGTCTCCGGAGCTTCGCGCCGGTCAAGAGATCCGCATCCCGCATACGCAGCTTCATGTGGCTTTCCAGCCACGCCTGACCTCCGACGACGGGCTGCTCGAATTCGGTGCAGACGACGGCGGCCCCTACGGTGGCTACCGTCTGCGATCGGGAGAGGCGCTCTACTCCGCGGTGGTCCAGCGATTCAGCGGCCGGACCGACTCGGAGGACGTCAACACACTCTCGAGCCTCCTCTGTGAGCGGAGCGGCATCGACGACCTGCGTGACATTCCCGTCGGCTTTCTGGTCAAGATTCCTCTGGACTATCTCGAGCCGCAGTTCTTGCCGGCATCCCACCCACGCCGCAAGGAGGCGGAAAGATTGGCCCGCGAGCTCGAGGCCGAGCTGGCGGCCCACCCACCGACAGAAACGCCACGCGGCCTCTCGGACGTCGTCGTCATCCTCGACCCGGGCCACGGAGGCCGCGACCTGGGCACCATGAACAACGGCATCTGGGAGCATGACTACGTCTATGACGTCACGTGTCGACTCAAGAAAATGCTCGAGACGCGGACCTCGGCACGGATCGAGATGACCCTGATCGACGAAAAGACCGGTTGCGTCCCCTCCCGGCGCGACAAACTCGTCGCCAACCAGCAGGGCACCATCCAGACGAATCCCCCCTACATGGCGAAGGAGAGAGGCGAGGCGCGGATCGCGGTCAATCTCCGTTGGTACCTGGCCAACTCGATCTATCGTCGGGAAATAGCGAAGGGCACGGACCCCGACAAGATCATCTTCGTCTCGATCCACGCCGATGCCCGTCACGCCTCTCTGTCCGGCGTGATGGTCTACGTCCCCGGCTCTGCCTACCGAACGCGAAGCTACGGGCAGTCGGCGCCGGTCTACACCAAACGCGCCGAGGTCAAAGAGAAACCGACGATCCGCTTCTCGAAGAGCGATCGTATTCGCTCTGAAGCGGTCTCTCGAAAATTCGCAGACGAGGTGGTCAACGCGTTTCGGAAGAACGGCCTTCCGGTTCACGCCCACGAACCGGTTCGCCATCGGATCATCCGCGGCAAGCAGCGTTACGTTCCGGCGGTTCTGCGGGGCAACTCGGTCCCCCACAAGGTCCTCGTCGAGATGGTCAACCTGAGCAACAAGAAGGACGCTCGGATCCTGGCCTCGGCGAAGAAGCGGCAGACGCTTGCAACCGCGCTGTACGATGCATTGTTGGGCTACTACGGCGACAGCGCCTTGCGGGCGCAGGCGACCCGGACCTCGGCACCTTGACACACCCGGGACATGGTCCTATGGATAGGCGTTCGTCTGAATCACGGAGTTCGATCCATGCCGATTTATGAATATCGCTGCACCGGCTGTGATGAGGCCTTCGAGGTCTTGCAAGGCGTCAACGAGCGTCAAAAACGGACCTGCGAGAAGTGTGGCGGAAAACTCGAGAAAATGGTCTCGCGAACCTCCTTCCAACTGAAGGGTGGCGGCTGGTACTCGGAGGGCTACGGCTCCTCGGGTAAGACCGGCGGCGAGAGTAAGAAGCCGGCGGAGAAGCCGACGGAGAAGCCGGCGAAGAAGACGACGAAGAAGGACAAAGGGTCCTCGTCGTCATGAAGGTGCTTCTCATCGGTGGTGGCGGGCGCGAGGCTGCGTTGGCCTGGGCGCTCTCACAGAGCGGGAGACTCTCACAACTCGACTGCGCACCCGGGAACGCCGGGATCGCGCGTCACGCCAACTGTCTAGACCTCTCGGCGACCGATGTCGACGCGCTCGTCCGGCATGCCATCGAGGTTCGCTACGATCTCGTCGTTGTCGGGCCGGAGGCGCCGCTTGTCGACGGACTCGTGGACCGGTTACGCGAACACGACATCGCCGCCTTTGGTCCCTCGGCTGCCGCCGCCCGCATGGAAGGCAGCAAGATTTTTTCCAAACGATTCATGCAACGCCATGGCATCCCCACCGGCGAGTTCGAGGCCGTCGAAGATTTCGCCACCGCCCGTGCGTATCTGGAGGCGACCGATCGACGTTACCCGTTGGTGGTCAAGGCCGACGGACTCGCGGCCGGCAAGGGCGTCATTATCGCGGAGAGCCCCGAGCAGGCCGTCGAAGCCGCAGAGTCGATGCTCAGCGGAGAGGGCTTCGGCGATGCGGGACGACGGGTCCTGATCGAGGAGTTCTTGACCGGACGAGAGGCGTCGTTCTTCGTGCTGGCGGATGGTCACACCGCAGTCGAGTTGGCCACCTGCCAGGACTACAAGCGGGCCCACGACGGCGATCGCGGGCCCAACACCGGCGGGATGGGAACCTACTCACCGTCGGTCTATCTGGACGACGCGCTCAAGCAGACAATCCGACGGACCATCGTAGAACCGACCCTCGCCGGAATGAAACAGGAAGAGTTTCCGTTCAAGGGCGTGCTGTTCATCGGCGTGATGCTCACCGATCGGGGGCCACAGGTTCTTGAATACAACGTGCGCTTCGGTGACCCGGAGACGCAGGTGCTGATCCCCCGCCTCGATGGCGACTGGCTCGATCTCCTCGATCGCTGCGCACGCGGATCGCTGGCGGAGGCCTCGGTCCGCTGGGACCCTCGATCGGCCGTCTGCGTCGTGATGGCGGCCGGTGGCTACCCGGGGGCATACGGTAAAGGGTTCCCGATCGAGGGTCTGGACGCCGCCGGAGAAATGCACGACGTCCATGTCTTCCACGCGGGAACCGCGTTCGACGAAACGCAACAGGTCGTCACAAGTGGCGGCCGTGTCCTCGGCGTCACCGCACTCGGTGAGAACCTAAACGACGCACGGGAACGTGCTTACTCTGCAACTCGAAAGATCCAGTGGCAGGATGAACAGCATCGCGGCGATATCGCTGCGGATGCGATTGAAAGGCGAGACGGATGAGCGAGTCACAAACAGTCCGGGTAGCGATCTTGATGGGAAGCGACTCCGACCTTCCGGTGATGGCGGAGGCGGTCAAGGTCTTGAATAAGCTGGCGGTCGGTTGTGAGGTCCACGTGACCTCGGCGCATCGTTCGCCGGAACGCACCGCGGAGATCGTCGGCGGCGCCCCCGGTCGTGGCGTCCAGGTCTTCATTGCCGGCGCCGGTAGCGCCGCCCATCTGGCCGGAGTGGTCGCCGCCCACACCACGTTGCCGGTGCTCGGCGTTCCGCTGGCGGCGTCGGACCTCAACGGTCTCGATGCCCTGCTGGCGACCGCCCAGATGCCGGCCGGCATCCCCGTCGGAACCCTGGCGATCGGCAAGGCGGGTGCCGCCAACGCCGCCTGGCTAGCCGCCGCGATCCTCGCCATCGGCGACGAGGGGCTGGCACAGCGGCTCCGCGAAGCGCGAGATGCGATGGCGGGCAAGGTCGCCGAGAAGAGTCATGCCGCCCAGAAGCGACTGGCCGAGCTGCTCGGTTCCTGAGCCCCTTGTGTCCGGCGGCTTTCATACGATTACTCTTGGCTGCAAGGCGAATCAGTTCGATAGCGCCGCGATCGACGGAGAATTGGTCCGGCGGGGGTTCGACCGACGCGAGCATTACCGCGATGCGGACGTTGTCGTCGTCAACACCTGCACCGTGACCCATCGTGCCGACGCAGACGCCCGGCGGTTGATCCGCGCCGTACGGCGCGCGAACCCGGCATGCACCTTGATGGTGACCGGTTGCTACGCCCAGCTCGACCCCGAGATTCTTCGGGCCATGCCGGAAGTCGACGGTGTCTTCGGAAACGACGAGAAACAGCAGTGGCCGGAGATCCTCGACGGCCTCGGACTCCCGACGGCGACCGACTCGAATCGTGTTCAGCCCGATCGCGGCTGTGACGGGATGCCCAACGCCGCCGGGCTCTACTTCGGCTCGCGGACACGCGCCTTTCTGAAGGTTCAGGACGGCTGCCGCCTGGCCTGTTCGTACTGCGTCATCCCGACGGTGCGGGGCGCAAGTCGTTCGGTGCCGACGCCGGTCGTGGTCGACGCGTTCACCGGCCTTCTCCGCAGGGGCTATCGGGAAGTCGTCTTGACCGGCATCAACACCGGCGACTACGGCCGCGATCTCGAGGACGGTTCGACGCTGGCCACGTTGCTGCGGACGTTACTCTCGGTCGCCGGATCCAACCGCATCCGCCTCAACTCACTGGAGCCGCTGACGGTCACCGACGAGGTGATCGAACTGCTCGCCGACCATCCGCGCCTGGCGTCGCATCTGCAGATGCCGCTGCAGTCAGGATCTCCTGCGGTGCTGCGGGCGATGCGACGCAACTACCGACTGGAGACCTATAGCGAACGTCTGGAAACGCTGGCCACGCGTGTCCCGGACATCGCACTCGGAGCCGATGTGATCGTCGGCTTTCCCGGTGAGACGGACGCCCAGTTCGAGGAGACGTTTCGCTTCGTTCGGGACTCGCCCCTCTGCTATCTACACGTCTTCTCGTGGTCGCCACGACAGGGAACCCCGGCCTCCGAACTCGACGGGCGGGTTCACTCCCGGGTGATTGTCGAACGAAGTCGTCGCCTGCGGGAGCTCGCGGCGCAGAAGGCTCTTCAGTTTCGCCGACGCTTTGTCGGTCGACGACTGGACGCGGTGGCGCTGGGAAGCGAAGGCGAACGGGCGCTGACCGGGAACTTCATCGATGTGAAGCTACAGGCCCCCGGCGGGACCTGTCGGAGATCGGCGGTGGGACTGGTCGACGTCGAGCTGACGAGCGCTAACGAGGAAGGGGCCACGGCGCGCTGGGTCGGTCATCCGTCATGGGCGACCCCGGCCCCAGGATCTCTCCAGGTACCGGAGCCGCTCGAAGGCAAAAACTCGACGGTCTAGGTCGAAGGGACGAGATCCTTGAGGGCCTTGGCCATCGTGAATTTCGCGACCGTCTTGGCGGCGATGTTGATCGGCTCTCCGGTCAACGGATTCCGCCCGATGCGCGCTTTTCGATGGGAAACCTTGAACTTGCCAAGGCCCTTCAGCGGCACCTCGCCGCCATTGCGCATCTCCTGCTCGATGAGCCCGGTCAGATGGTCGAGAAACGCCTTTACGTCGCGCTTTTCCATCCCAGATCGTTCGGCCAGAGAGTCGATTACTTGCGTGCGGGTCATCTTTTTCCTCCAAAACTAAGGTCACCGACGCGGCTAGTATCTCTGATCCGTTGCCCGAATCAACAAAAATCTCAGGAAACTACGGGTATTGCTTGCTGAGACCCAGCCCGACGACGATCCGTCGGGCCACCTCCTCGGCACTCCCCGACCCCGCGTCAACCCGGACCGCCGCCAGGGCGTAGCAGGCTCGCCGTTTTTCGAAAAAAGCCCTGAATTCCGGCGAATAATCCGATTTGAAGAGCGGGCGATCGTCCCCGCGAGGAACCCGCTGACCGACGACCTGCCAGGGAACATCCAGCCAGACCGTCGTTCCGTGGCGGTGGAGGGATCGACGCACGGAAAAACTTTGGTAAACCCCTCCCCCGGTGGCGACCACCGCCGGTCCGGCACCCAGGAGCTCCTCGAGTCGATCGGACTCCAGCCGGCGAAAAACGGCCTCGCCGTCCTCGGCGAAGATCTGTCGGATCGATCGTCCCTCCCGCGATTCGATCAATGCGTCGGTGTCGACGAACGGGAGCCCCAGATGTCGGGCGACGATGGGACCGACGGTGCTCTTGCCCGCCCCCATGAAACCCAGAAGGAAGATCGGACGGAGGATGTCAGGACGGGTCGCCATCGACCTCAAAGCCTCGCTCGCCAGCCTCGACCGACACCGACAGTCGATTCTCCTCGGGGGTACGTGGGCAGGCGTAACGCTCCGGTTCGCCGTAGGCACAGTACGGGTTGTACGCACCGTTGAAGTCGAGAACATACGGTCCATGGTCCGGTCCCCGCAGCTCGAGGTAGCGTCCGGCGGGATAGGTCTCGGATCCGGTGGTGCCGTCGGCGAACGGCAGGAACAGACCCTCGGACTCGCCATGATCGGTATCGAGCATGCGATAGACCTGCAGCCGGTGCAGGTTGCCGTCCAGTTCGAACTCCAGCCAGCCCACTCGCTCCGCTTCCCGGGTCTGACCGGTGGTGGTCACCATCGGAAGACGTTCGGGTTCGGCGTACCGCGTCACGGAACCGATGAAGTAGAAACGAGAATCCGCCGGGAAGAACTGAAGCCCCTCGAAGGTCGCACGAGAAGCAGCCGGGATTGGACTCCACGCCTCCGTGCGAAAGTTGGCCTCGCGCTGCTGACGGCCATGCTCGATCTGGTGCGACCAGTCGGGCGGTGGAGCCACCGAAACCATCCGGGTGGTCGGAGCCGACCGATCGCACCCCACGACCGCGAGAGACAGGGCCATAACGCCGAACACGCATCTTCTGAACATCACGCTTCCACCCCGCTTCGTCCCCAGTCCACCGGTAACCGGAGGAGTTGCTCGTCCCGATTGCGGTAGAGCAGAAATCCCTGTTCGCAGCCCAGTCGGTAGAGCCGATGGGTCAGATCAACATCCTTCTTACAGTATTGCTCAATCAGATCGATACGTCCTTCCTTCCACCAGACAAGACTCTGCAGACCGTCGCCACCCTTGGACTCACCGAGGTTCGCCTCGCTCAGGTGGGCCAACGACAATCGAAAGTGAAGTCGATCGTGGATGTCGGCCAACATGTCAAACGTTCGGATGCGATTCAAGTCGCGATCGGTACAACCCTTCAGAACCAGCATGTCGAATCGGTCGATATTGAACCCGACGACCCGATCGGCCATCACGAGATCCAGGAGCAACGCGTCAATATCGTGCTCGTGGTAGGTTCGGAATGCGCTGCGTTCGACGTCGTAGACGACGGCCAACGCCAACCCCATTCGATCCGCCCGATTCCACCCACCGACCTCCTCTGCCGACCGCTGCGTTTCCAGATCGAAGATCAGGGTACGCCCACCGACCCTCGCGACGGGGTCGATGTTCCCGGATCGCCGCACCCCATGACGAGAACCCGCGGCATCCTCTTCCGCCGGCGCTCGATAGGGTTGGACCTCGGGCTGCTCCGCTTCGATCGCGGCGGAGTCCAGACCGTAGCGTTCCGCAGCGACCTGTCCCGTGAGAAGCTCGAGGACCCTCAGCGCCCCCGACTTGTCCAGTGGCTTGTTCCCATTGCCACAGCGCGGCGACTGGATGCAACCGGGACAACCGTCCTCGCACTCGCAGGCGGCGATCAACCCATGGGTCCGCTCCAGAAGGCGTGGCAGATCGTGGAACGCCCTCTCGGCCAGCCCGACGCCACCTGGAACACCGTCGTAGATGAAGATGGCCGGACGACCGAGCTGCGGATGCCCCGTATACGAGATCCCGCCGATATCGCCTCGGTCGGAGATGGCCATCAACGGAAACAACCCGATGGCCGCATGCTCCGTCGCGTGGATCGAACCCATGAAGTGGTGTTCCTCTGCGGTGAAGGCGGCCGGCAGCTCGGTGGGCAGAGCGACCCAGAGTCCGACCGTCTCGAAGATCCTGGGCGGGGCCTCGAGTGAATGCTGGGAGATCGTCTCGCCATCGAAGAGTCGCTTCTTCTGGTAACCGCGAACGCGAACGGTCACCTTGAGACGTCCCAGCGAGACCGGAAATGGACCGACCCGGCCGGTTTCCAGCTCCTCCAGGATCTCGGTCTCTTTCTCACCCTGGACGACCGTGAAGTAGTCGACCCGTCGGCGGCGGGCATGCACCTCGTGACGATCGACATCGAGCCGCTCGACATGGAACGACTGGCCGCCGTGGAGATAGACCGCGCCGGCGTGACATTCCTGATAGACGCGAGCGCCATCCACGGAGCCGATCGCCTTACCCGATTCTGCATCCAGGATCGTGAACGGTGCCGCCGCACCCCGCGGTCGCACGTCGCGGTGCGGTCGACGCCCCGGAGAGAACAGCTGCTCGCCGCCCGCGTCCTGCACGAGACGACCGTCACGGGTCATCTCGGCGACCATGGACTCCGTGCGTGCGGACCCGTCCTGCACCTCGTGACGCTGCAGGGGGCTCTCGGCCGCCGCACAGACAAGGTGCGGTCCCGCGATCATGGGGTTATGCGGATCGAGTACCGCCTCCTCGAACTCGCCGTCGAAGAATCGATCGGGGTGCCGGATCATGTATTGATCCAGCGCGTCGGGCATCGCCACCTGCACGACCAGTCCTTCTCGGCCCGAACGCCCGACACGACCGATCCGCTGCCACGACGAGATGAGAGACCCGGGATAGCCGACCAGCAGACAGCAGTCCAGCGCGCCGACGTCGATCCCGAGCTCCAGGGCACTCGTCGAGAACACGGCCGCGAGTTGACCGCTGAACAACCGTCGCTCCAGAGCCCGCCGCTCCTCGGGCAGGTATCCCGCACGGTACGGTGCGACGCGATCCGCCAACTCCGGATTCTGCCGAACCACCCAGCTGTGGAGGAGTTCCGTCACTCGCCGGGCACGGGTGAATGCGATGGTCTTGAGTCCGGCGTCGATCACCTCTCCGAGCACACGGACCGCCGTGGTGTACGGCGAGACCGTCACCGGGTTGACGAACATCACGGTCCGCGCTGCCGTCGGGGCCCCCGATTCGGTGACCACCTCGAACGGTTCGCCAAGGAGGGTCTGCGCAAACTCGCCCGGTCTTGCAACGGTCGCAGAGGCCGCGATCAGCCGTGGCGTCGCCCCGTACTGCCGGGCAAGACGCTTGAGCCGACGAACGATGTGGTGGACATGGGCTCCGAATATCCCGCGATAGACGTGCAATTCGTCGAACACGATGAACGTCAGCCGGGACAGGAACTCCGACCAGGACTCGTGATGGGCCAGGAGCCCGTAGTGCAGCATGTCAGGATTCGTCAAGAGGACATCGGGGGGATCCGCACGCATCCGACGCCGAGTCGACTGGGGCGTATCGCCGTCGTAGATCTCGAATCTTGGAGGCCGAAGTGCCCCCAGCGCCCCGGTCATGCGCCGAAACGCCGTCAACTGGTCCTGGGCCAGCGCCTTGGTCGGGTAGACGATCAACGCCCGGGAACCCGGCGATCGCTGAATCTGCTCGAGCACCGAGGTCGCAAACAGGAGCGTCTTCCCCGAAGCGGTGGGTGTGGCCAGCAGAACGTTGCGTTGGTCGCGAACGTGGTCCAGGCCGCGCGCCTGATGACTGTAGAGCCGGGAGATCCCTAATTCGCCAAGAGCCTCCTGAAGATTGGAAGGGAGGGGCTCGTTCGGCTTGGCGTAGCGTGCCTCAACACCTTCCAGTCGCCGAACATGGGACACCATTCGACCCAACGTCTCATGCTCACACAATCGGTCAACGACTCGCTGCATCGGACTCCCGTACTGTCCATTATCGCACGCGATTCTTGCACCTCCTTGAGGGATTGCCTTATCATCCGGCACGCAATGCGTCGCGCACTGAAACTCCTCGACAGCACGGTGGGAAAGAAGCTCCTGATGGCCCTGTCAGGGTTCGCCCTTCTCGGCTTCGTCTTCTTCCACATGCTGGGCAACCTGAAGATCTATCAGGGGGCCGACAAGTACGATGCCTACGCGGAGTTCCTGGAGGTGATGGGGGCCCCGATACTCGGCTCGCACCAGGCTCTCTGGTTGGCGCGCCTGGCTCTGCTGATTGCGGTCGCCGTTCATATCCGCTGCGCGGCCTCACTGACCCGACTGAGCCGCGGCGCCAGACCGGTGAACTATCGCAAGGACAACGACCTGGCATTCAGCTACGCCTCGCGAACGATGCGATGGGGAGGGCTGATCGTCCTGGCGTTCATCGTCTATCACTTGCTGCACCTGACGCTCGGCGTCGTACACATGCCTGCCGATGATGAACATTCCGTCTATGCCCGGGTCGTCTTCGGATTCCGCCAGTGGCCCATCGCGCTGGCCTACGTTTTCGCGATGATCCCGCTATCGCTCCACCTGTATCACGGCGTCTGGAGCATGACCCAGACGCTGGGCATCGAGACGCCATGGGTGGTTCGATGTCGACGCCCTGTCGCCGCCGGCTTCGCCATCATCGTCGCGACCGGAAACATTTCTATCCCGCTTGCCGTGCTGACCGGACTGGTTCGCTAATGGGCCAGCCGCGAATCATCGAGATTTGATATGGAATTGAACGCACGCGTCCCGGGTGGTCCGATCGCCGACAAGTGGGATCGCCACCGCTTCGATCTAAAACTCGTCAATCCTGCCAACAAGCGTCGTTTCAATGTCATCGTCGTCGGCTCCGGTCTCGCCGGCGCCTCCGCATCGGCCACGATGGCCGAACTGGGCTACGGGGTTCAGTGCTTCACGTTTCATGACAGCCCGAGACGTGCCCACAGCATCGCGGCGCAGGGGGGCATCAACGCAGCCAAGAACTACCAGAACGACGGCGACAGCGTGTTTCGGTTGTTCTACGACACGGTCAAGGGTGGCGACTTTCGGTCGCGCGAGGCCAACGTGCACCGCCTGGCGCAGGTCAGCGTCAACATCATCGATCAATGCGTCGCACAGGGTGTTCCGTTTGCGCGTGACTACGGTGGGCTCCTGGCGAATCGCAGCTTCGGCGGCGCACAGGTCTCCCGCACGTTCTACGCCCGCGGGCAGACGGGTCAGCAACTGCTCCTCGGTGCCTACCAGGCCCTCTCTCGGCAGATCGCCGCCGGTAGAGTCCAGATGCATACCCGCACCGAGATGCTCGACGTGATCGTCCATGAGGGGCGCGCCTGCGGCATCGTCACGCGAAACCTGACCACCGGGTCGATCCGTTCCTTTACGGCCGATGCCGTCGTGCTTGCGACCGGCGGGTACTGCAACGTCTTCTACCTCTCGACGAATGCGATGGCCTGCAACGTCACAGCCGGGTGGCGTGCCCATCGACGTGGCGCCGGCTTCGCCAACCCCTGCTTCACCCAGATCCACCCCACCTGTATTCCGGCCAGCGGCGAGTACCAGTCGAAGCTGACGCTGATGAGCGAGTCGTTGCGTAACGATGGCCGCATCTGGGTTCCGCGGACCGGCGAGGATCGGCGGACGCCTGCCGAGATTCCGGATGCGGAACGGGACTACTACCTGGAGCGGATCTACCCCAGCTTCGGCAACCTGAGCCCAAGAGACATCTCGTCACGGCGTGCCAAGGAGATGGTCGATCGGGGTCACGGCGTCGGCGAGCTCAAGAACGGCGTCTACCTCGATTTCGCGGATGCCATCTCCCGCCTGGGCGAATCGGTGGTACGCGAGCGTTACGGCAACCTGTTCGACATGTATCAGCGAATCACCGGCGAGAGTCCGGTCGAGACCCCGATGCGGATCTATCCGGCGCCCCACTACTCGATGGGCGGTCTGTGGGTCGACTACAACCTGATGACCACCGTTCCGGGTCTGTTTACGATCGGCGAGGCCAACTTCTCCGATCACGGTGCCAATCGGCTCGGTGCCAGCGCACTGATGCAGGGTCTGGCGGACGGCTACTTCATCCTGCCCTACACCATCGGCGACTACCTCGCCCGGAAACCGCGACACGGTGTCGATCCCGAGGACGGCGTGTGCAAGCAGGTCGAGACAGAGGTCGGTGCCCGGATCAAGCATTTCATCGAGAACAAGGGCTCGCGCACCGCCGACTCGTTCCACCGGGAGCTCGGGCGCATCGTCTGGAATCACTGCGGGATGTCCCGCAATCGCGCCGGCCTCGAGGATGCCATCGGCAAGATCGCTCAACTGCGTCAGCAGTTCTGGGCCGACATCACGGTTCCGGGGAACGGGGCGGAGCTGAACCAACAGCTGGAGAACGCGGGTCGCGTCGCCGACTTCTTCGAGCTGGCAGAGCTGATGTGTCGCGACGCACTCGGTCGAAACGAGTCTTGCGGCGCCCACTTCCGCGAGGAATACCAGACGGAAGAGGGGGAGGCGCTCCGGAACGACGAGGACTACGCCTACGCCTCCGTCTGGGCCCACGAAGGTGAGGGTGCGACCCCCAGCCACCATCGCGAGCCTCTGGTCTTCGAGAACGTGGCACTGGCGCAGCGGAGTTACAAATGAACCTGATCCTCCAC
The DNA here is from genome assembly GCA_029861955.1 of Acidobacteriota bacterium. Classification (NCBI taxonomy): domain Bacteria; kingdom Pseudomonadati; phylum Acidobacteriota; species Acidobacteriota bacterium. Next base: position 44,862 of record JAOTYK010000018.1, on the reverse strand, counting down.
GTGTGGCGTCAATCGGGGCGGGACGACGCCGGTCGCTTCGTGCGCTATGAAGTCCAGGAGATCAGCGAGCACGCATCGTTCCTGGAGATGCTGGACGTTCTCAACGAGCGACTCGCCGGCGAGGGCCAGGACCCCGTCGCCTTCGATCACGACTGCCGCGAGGGCATCTGCGGCTCCTGCGGCATGGTGATCAACGGCGCACCCCACGGGCCTCGACGCGCGACGACCACCTGCCAGCTGCACATGCGTAGCTTCACGGACGGGCAGGAGGTGTGGGTCGAGCCATGGCGGGCCCAGGCCTTCCCGGTCCAGCGAGATCTTGTCGTCGATCGGTCGGCCTTCGATCGGATCGTCCAGTCCGGGGGCTTTGTGTCGGTCAACACCGGAAACGCCCCCGACGCCAATGCCCTCCCCATCGCCAAGGAGGTCACCGAGAAGGCGCTCGATGCCTCGTCCTGCATCGGCTGTGGGGCCTGCGTCGCCGCCTGCCCCAACGCCTCGGCGATGCTGTTCACCGCGGCAAAATCGGGCCATCTGAACCTCCTGCCCCAGGGCCGCCCCGAACGGACCGACCGGGTTCGGGGGATGGTGGCCCAGATGGACGAGGAGGGTTTCGGCAGCTGCACCAACCATGGCGCCTGCCAGAACGCCTGCCCCAAGGAGATCGGGGTCGAGTTCATCGCCAGGCTCAATCGGGACCTGGTCCGCGCCAGCCTGGCCCGAACCGAGGACGGTTGATCGGACCCCGTGCGGAAAACGTCGGTATTCGCTAGAATGCCGCCCGGTCGGATGGCCGTCCCCCGTGGGTCGCCATTCCATGTAATCGGAGAGACCGGCACCGCGACGCATCGGTGTGCGAAGGCGGGCCTTCCCAAACCAAGAGTCAGGTATTCCCGACCGACACCTCGCATCGATCCGTCGAGGCGTGTGGAAACGGAAACTCGACGAAAGGTAGTACCGTGAGCCAGGATCTCAGCAAGCTCAGGAACATCGGCATCAGCGCCCATATCGACTCGGGCAAGACGACGCTGACCGAACGTGTTCTGTTCTACACAAACCGAATCCGCAAGATTCACGACGTCAAGGGTAAAGACGGCGTCGGGGCAAAGATGGATTCGATGGAGTTGGAGCGTGAGCGTGGCATCACCATTGCCTCGGCCGCGACCCACTGTGAGTGGAAAGACCACCACATCAACATCATCGACACCCCCGGTCACGTCGACTTCACCATCGAAGTTGAACGATCGCTGCGTGTGCTGGATGGCGCGGTTCTGGTGCTCTGCTCCGTGGCCGGCGTTCAGTCCCAGTCGATCACCGTCGATCGGCAGATGCGTCGCTACAAGGTGCCGCGCCTGGCGTTTGTCAACAAACTCGATCGGTCGGGTGCCAACCCGATCAAGGTCTGCGGGGAGCTTCGCGAAAAGCTGAAGCTGAACGCGGTCCTCCTGCAGCTCCCGATCGGGCTCGAGGACAAACACGTCGGCGTCGTGGACCTCATCGAGATGAAAGCCTCCTATTTCGACGGCGAGGCAGGGGAAACGATCCGGGTCGAGGATGTTCCGGAAGATATGGTCGAGCGTGCGACCGAGTATCGTGAGATCCTTCTAGATGCAGCCTCGATGCACTCCGACGAACTGATGGAGGCCATCCTGGAAGAGAAGGTGGACAACGAGATGCTACGGACGGCCATCCGTCGTGGCGTACTCTCCCTCGGCCTCACTCCGGTGCTGATGGGCTCCGCCTACAAGAACAAGGGTGTCCAACTGCTGCTCGACGCGGTCAACGCGTTCCTCCCTGCTCCCGACGAGATCGAAAACGTCGCCATCGACATCGAGGACGACGAGAAACCCGTTCCGCTGCACAGCGATCCGTCGAAGCCGTTGGTTTCTCTCGCGTTCAAGCTTGAAGAGGGTCGATTCGGTCAGTTGACCTACGTCCGCCTCTACGAGGGCTCCCTCAAGAAGGGAGACGAGATCGTCAACACGCGGACGGGCAAGGGTGTCCGTGTCGGTCGTCTGGTCCGCATGCATTCGGACGAGATGGAAGACATCACTCACGCCAGCGCCGGTGACATCGTCGCCCTGTTCGGCATCGATTGCGCATCGGGCGACACCTTCACCAATGGCCGCCGGGTCGCGATGACGTCGATGCATGTGCCGGAGCCGGTCATCCATCTCTCGATCAAGGCGAAAGATCGCAAGGCAGAGGCCAACCTCGCCAAGGCGCTCAATCGATTCATGAAGGAAGACCCGACGTTCCGCAGCCGGGTGGATGAGGAGTCGCTGGAGACGATCATCTCCGGAATGGGCGAGCTTCACCTCGACGTCTACGTCGAACGGATGAAGCGCGAGTACAAGGCCGAGGTCGAGGTCGGCGCCCCGCAGGTGGCCTACCGCGAGGCGATCAGTCGGCGGGCCGAGTTCAACTACACGCACAAGAAGCAGACCGGTGGTGCCGGCCAGTACGGCCGTGTCGCCGGTTACATCGAACCGATGGAGAACGGCGACTACGAGTTTGTCGACAGTATTCGCGGTGGGGCGATCCCCGGCGAGTACATCCCCTCGGTGGACAAGGGCTTCAAGTCGATGATGAAGACCGGTCTCCTCATCGGCTTCCCGGTCACGGGACTTCGCGTCGACATCAACGACGGCAACTCCCATGCAGTGGACTCGTCGGACAACGCGTTCCAGGCCGCCGGTCGTGGTGCCTTCCGCGAGGTCTACATGAGGGCCAAGCCCGTCATCCTGGAACCGATCATGAGAGTCTCCATCGAGGGCCCGGGAGAGTTCCAGGGCGTGTTCGTGAAGACGGTCATGCAACGCCGCGCGGTCATCGCCGGCACAACCGAGGAAGAGGGCTTCGTTCGCGTCGACGCGGATGTCCCGCTCTCCGAGATGTTCGGATACTCCACCGACCTGCGGTCCGCGACCCAGGGCAAGGCGGAGTACACGATGGAGTTCGCGAAGTACGCCCCCGTTCCCAATGAGATCTCGGAAGAGCTCATCGAGAAATATCGCAAGGAAAAGGCCAACGCCTGACGGCTTCCTGGAGTCATTTGAAATGCACCGAAAAGAACTAATGATCGAAGCCCGTTGCGCGTCCTCGAGCAGTCCATGCACGGTGGGCTCGGGCTCGGCAAACTCGGCGTCGTCATCGCCCGACACGGCGTCGGCAAGACGGCTTTTCTTGTCGGCGTGGCCCTCGACGACCTGATGCGCGGGAAGAACGTGCTGCACGTCACCCTCGACCAGCCACTCGAGAAGGTCGTCGCGTTCTACGACGACATCTTCCAGGACCTGGCGCATTCGCAGGAACTCGAGGATGTGTGGCAGGCCCGTCTCGACTGCGAGCGTAATCGTCGCATCCAATGCTCGCGCGCCGTGAACTTCAGCCCCGCCAAGCTGAAGGAGATCGTCAACTTCTGGAAAGAGACCGACAATTTCGAGCCTACGGCCATCATCCTCGAGGGCTTCCCCTTCGCATCCAGCAGCGACGAGGACCTCGCGAAACTGCGAGAGATCGCCTCGGAATTCCACTGCGAGCTGTGGATGTCTGCCGTGACGACCCGCAGTGCGGAGCGCAACTCCCGAGGCGTCCCGGAACCGATTGCTCGGCTCGAGGGTTCGGTGGACGTGATCCTGACCATGGCCCACGACGGAAACGCCGTCCATGTCGGCCTACACAAGGATCACGAGAACACGGATGTCTCGGAATTGAAGCTGGCGTTGGACCCAACCACCATGTTGTTGATGGCCGAGACGACGCCCGGCTAACTCGGGACCAACGAACAGGTCGTTCCGGGTCGACGTGCCCGCTGCCGGCCGTCCAGACCCAACGAGCCGTCCCCCGCGTTCCCGCGGGTTCCGACCAGGTAGAAGAACCCGGCGCCGGGCGCAGGGGTGTCCTGCAGGATCCGTTCGGCGAGGAGCAGCGGCGGTCCGAAGCAATCGCCGGCGTTCACGGCGACATTCGCGATATCCCCGCGATAGACCAGGTAGAACGCCGCACTCGTCTCCGGCCGCCAGTCCATGTACACGATGCGCTGCCCCGCGACCTCGATCGTATCGACGTTCAGCCCCTCGACCTGCCCGTCGTCATCGTCACAGGCATCGCCCACGAGGTCTGAATCGACGTCGCGTTGATTCCCGTTGGCCACACTCGCGCAATTGTCGTCACACCCCAGGTGCCCGCCACTCCCACAGGGCTCGTACTCTCCGTCACCGTCGAAGTCGGTCAATACGCCGTCGCCGTCCGGATCCGGGTCATCGACGTCATCGACACCGTCGTTGTCGTCGTCGAGATCGCAGCGGTCCCCTACCCCGTCACGATCGGTATCGCGCTGGTCCGGGTTTGCGAACGTGGGACAGTTATCGCAAACGTTACCCACATCGTCCGAGTCATCGTCGCACTGCATGTCAGCGGTGTTCGCGTCCATGTCACAGTCTTGCAACGCGTTGGCGGCAAACGGGCAGCTATCGAGATTGCCGCAGACAAGATCGCCATCGATATCGTTCAGCGGGTCCTGAACGCACAGGTCGTCCTCTTCGGGGCAATCGGTGGTGACAGACCCGAAGTCGCCAAAGCCGTCGCCGTCGCTATCGACACAGGTGTCGCAGAGGACCCCGATACCGTCGAGATCGAAATCGAATTGGTTGGTATTGGCCGTCATCGGGCAGTTGTCGCAGAGATCCCCGACACCGTCCTCATCGACATCTTCCTGAAGCGGGTTGGCTGCGACGACACAGTTGTCGACATCATCGTCGAGCCCGTCGGCGTCGTCATCAAGATCGCACTCGTCACCGGCGAGATCGCCATCGGTGTCGACCTGAAACGCATCCGCGGTCGCCGGACATAGATCGCACGGCTCGCCCACTCCGTCCCCGTCGCTGTCCAGATTGGCCCCACCGCTGAGGAACGGACAGAGATCACAGGCATCGCCGAGCCCGTCGCCGTCGCCATCGAACTGTCCGGCGTTGCCCACGGCCGGACAGATGTCGCAGGCGTCGCCACGACCGTCGAAATCGGCATCCGCCTGGCCCGGATCCGAGATCCCGGGGCAGGTATCGCAGGCATCGCCGGCGCCGTCGGCGTCGCCATCGGCCTGGGTGAGATTAGAAACCCGCGGACAGTTGTCGTCGGCACAACCGTTGCCGAATCCCGGATCGCCGAACCCATCGTCATCCTGGTCGGTGCAGTTGTCGCAGAGATCTTCGTCACCGTCGTCATCGAAGTCTTGAAGTGCGGGCCAGGCAGGATCGAGACAATCGGTATTGAGCCCGTCACAAACCTGTGTCGCGCCGGCGAACACGCCCGAGTCATCGTCGTCACAGTCCCGCGAACCGCCGGCGGGACAGGCGGGGCTTCCAGTAACACCGTATCCATCGCCGTCCACGTCGACGCAATCGCGGAGCACCAGGTCGCGCTCTTCCTGACCGCGATCGGGGACGTTGACCCATCGTCCATGCCTCTGAAATGGAGACGTCAGCGGTTCGTACCGGATTCGGGCACGCCAGTGATACGCCGTGTCGCCCGGCAGTCCGGTGACCGTCTCGCTGAACGACGCGCCGACCAGGCCACTGTCGAGCCATGCTCCGCCGCCGGTTTGACTACCGTCGAACTGCATGCCGGATGGCTTGACCTCGGACTCCAGTCGCACGCGTCCGCGACCCATCGGAGATCTCCCGATCGCCGCCAATCGGAAACCATCCACGACGTCGCTCACACCCGGGGAGCCGATCGGAGCCAGGTCGTCGTCTCGGCGTTGCTGTGCCCCGATCGTCGTCCCGGCGCCGTCGTTGCCGAAGTACAGAAACGCCGAACCGCCATCGGTAGCGGCCTCGTCGTACTGCAACGCGCCGATGATCAGGTCGGCGACGCCGTCTCCGTTGACGTCTCCGGCGGAGGAAACCGAATAACCGAAGGAACCGAACACCTGGTCCGAACCGACGGACCACGAAGGCGTCGTGGGAAATCCGGTATCCGTACCCAGATAGACGAACGCCCGACCGGCGTCCGGCACGAGCTCGTCGAATCGATAGGATCCTACGATCAGGTCCGCGTGTCCGTCACCGTTCACATCTCCTGCACCGGAGACGGAGAAGCCAAACTGGGCCGACACCTGATCCGACTCCCCGATCCAGTTCGGATCCACGGGAAGTCCGGCGGCGGACCCGTAAAAGGCGAACGCACACCCCTCGTCGATTTCGCCGTTCTCCTGAAGGGGCGCGCCGATCACCACATCGGCAAATCCATCGCCGTTGATATCGCCCACGCCCGTCACGGAATTCCCTAGCAAGGCCTGTGTCTGATCTCCACTGAACGTCCACACAGCAGAGCTATCGAGCCCGCCGGCAGAACCGAGATACAGGCGGGCCTGCCCCTCATCGAACTGGCCGTCGTCGTAACGCGGCAATCCGACGACGACGTCATCGTAGCCATCTCCGTTGATGTCGCCTGCGCCGGCGACGGATCGTCCAAGGAGGGCCTCGGCCTGTGCTCCATCGGCGGTCCAGTCCGCAACCAGAGAGAGCCCGTCGGCACTCCCGTGGTAGACCAACGCTCGGCCCTCGTCCTCGAACATCTCGTCATGAAGGACCGCGCCGATCAGGAGATCGGCATAGCCGTCTCCGTTGACGTCACCGGCACCGGCCACTGCGGCACCGAAGAGCGCATCGATTTGATCGCCCTCGGCATCCCAGGCCGGTATCGCCGCGAGTCCCGTCGGCGACCCGTGATAGACAAACACCCGACCCTCGTCCGATTCTCCGTTGTCGTGAAACGCCGCACCGACCGCCACGTCGTCGTACCCGTCGCCATTGATGTCTCCCAGCCCGCTGACCGAGTATCCGAACAGGCCTTCCGCTCGATCCCCATCGGCACTCCAGTCCGCCATGGCGGATAGCCCCGACGGGTTGCCGTGATAGACCAGGGCGCGACCGCTCTGGGGACCCACGCCATCGACCAGGTATGCACCGACGATGACGTCGGCGAACCCGTCGCCGTTCACATCACCGGCACCCGAGACCGAACGACCGAGCTGGTCGAAGTCGGCCATCCCGTCGACCTGCCAGCTCGCGTCGGTGGCTGGACCCTCCGGTCCGCCGAAGAAGAGGTGTGTCCGGCCCTCGTCGATCGCGACATCGTCGAACGCCGGGGCACCGACGAGCAGATCGGAGAACCCGTCCCCGTTGACGTCCCCGGCCGTCGCCACCTGCGCCCCGAACTCGGAGCCGGTCTGACCACCGCTGGCGATCCACGCCCGTTGCAGCGCGAGGCCGTCGGAGGAACCGTAGAACGCCTCGACGGCCCCATCGGAATCGTTGGCGTTGCCAAACGGGATGCCGACGATCACATCGGCGTAACCGTCGCCGTTGATGTCCCCCGCGGAGGCGACGGAACGACCGGAACGCAGCCCACCGAGACTGCCCTGAGGTTGGAACGGTGAGCGAAACCAGTCGGGTCCGACCGACAGGCCGGCGGCCGAGCCGTGAAAGACGAACGACCGGCCGCTATCGACCGTCGCCGCATCGAAGCCTTCTGCGCCGACAATGACGTCGGAGAAACCGTCGCCGTTGACGTCACCGGCAGACGCGACGGAACCACCGAGCCCGGCGTCCGGTTGGTTGGAGTCAAAGCTCCAGTCGGGCGTCGACGCGAGGCCGCCTGCGCCACCGTAGAAGGCGAACGCGGTCCCCTCACCGACGGGTAGGTCGTTGTACCCGGGGGCACCCACGACCACATCCGCGAAGCCGTCACCATTGATGTCGCCGGCCCAGGCAACGGATGTTCCCACCGCTGCGTCGATCTGATCGCCCTCGAAAAGCCATGCAGGGGTCGTCGCCGGCAAGACGGCGGAGCCGAGGAACAGGGCCGCGGCGCCCTCCGCGGATTCCGGTTGGCCGTAGCCGGGCGCCCCGATGATCAGGTCCCCGAAGCCGTCTCCGTCGATGTCACCGGCCGCGGCGACGCTGGCACCGAAACGATCGTCACCGAGCGTCATCCCGAGCGGGCTCTCGACCATCCAGTCGGCGACCAATGCGGGTCCGGAGGAGGATCCCAGATAGGCGTACGCGGCTCCGTCACGACCCCCGCCGCCGGTCAGATAGGCCTCGGCACCGATCGCGAGATCCGCGATGCCATCTCCATTCAGATCGCCGGCCGCAGCGACGGAGGAGCCGAACAGGGCCCCCGCCTGCTCGCCTTCCACGGTCCATGCCGGGGTCGTGCCCGGGCCGCCAGCGGCGCCGAGGAACAGCTGCACCCGCCCCTCGTCGACGAGTCCGCCGTCAAACCGGGGTGCTGCAACGACGATGTCATCGAAGCCGTCGTCGTTGACATCGCCCACACCGGTCGCCGCGGCGCCGTGAGCAGCGCCGGCGAGGTCGCCGTCGCTGGTCCAACCGGGCACCGTCGCCAGAGGATCCACGACGATGGGGTAGACCGCATCACGATCGTCGACGCGGATCGTCAGTCCCCGCCGACCGGCTCGGTTCCAGGCTTCCATCCAGGCCGACAGCTCGGCACCGGTCGCATCGTTAACTTGTAGTCCGGCATAGCGAAGGCGACGTTGCCCCGAGGCGTCGAGAAAATCGGCTCCCCTCCGGTCCGAGTCCAGTCGCGCGGACAGAGTTCCGCTCAGCTCCAACTCCAGGCGGAGGTCGCCGGTCTTCTCGCCGCCGGGTCTCGGCGGTGTGTAGAACGTGAAGCCGTGCTCAAGCCCCTCGGGGTCGTTGACGAACCACTCGTCGTGACCGGCACGTGGGTAGTGGACGCGATTCGGTGCCCTGCGATCGGCGATCGGCGCCAGCGCCTCGACGTCCTGTCGGCCGATCCCGCCCCGAGAGATTCGCGTCAGGCTCAGACCCCAGGACCACGCATCGTCGGCAAGCGTCGATCGAACGACGTCACGGGGCTCGAGGCTCACGCCACGACGGTCGAACGTCGAGCGAAACCCCTGGGCACGATTGGGCGCCTGGAGTCGGCTCCCCTGCTCGTCGACCTGCTGGCGGACGGCATACTCGCCGTCGGCGATGTCGGCCTGGACTTTCTGCCACCAGGCGTCGTCGTCAGCGGTCGCGGCGCTCACAAACCCCGCGATCCCGACGAGCGTCCAGAAGAAGATTCCAAGCGTTGGCGTGATCGAACGGGACACGAATGATGGTCTTGGCATTGGGATTCCTGGCTACCGTGAAGCTGTCGGTTGACGCAGAAACCTGAGTATATCGTTAACGGGGCGGTGGACCCAGCGAGGCGCTGCGGCTCTACCGCATGTCCGACGGCAGAGGTGCGTGGACATCCAGCGTGGGGCCATCGTCGGCAGCCAGGGCCATCCGGGCACAGTGCAGCAGCTGCCGGAGCGGCTCGTTTCGACCGGGTCGCGGATCGTCGCCGGCCACCATCGCAAGGTAGTCCTGCTCGTCACGGCCATAGAGGATGTCCCCGAGGATCGGGTGACCGAGGGCCAGGGCGTGGAGCCGCAACTGGTGCCGTCGGCCCGTGGCGGGGAACATCCGGACCAGCGTGCGTCCGACCTCACGACGCTCGACCCTGAAGCGGGTCCGCGCCGGCTTCCCGCAGCCGGTCTTCAGTTTGACGTAGATTGGCGAGGCCTCGTCGTTTCCGATGGGTTGATCGACGACACCCTCGTCGTCGGCCAACTCCCCTTGCAGCCACGCAAGGTATTCCTTCCGCATCTGTCCCTTCGCGAACGCACGGGATAGCTGTCGGGCAGTGGCGGCATCCTCCGCGACCAGCAGCGCCCCGCTGGTCTCGCGATCGAGCCGATGGGCCAGCCTCAGGTCCGGCTGCTGTTCCTGACGACGGAGCATGCGGATCAGCGTGTTCTCGCGAACACGATTGACGGGATGGACCGGGATCCCCGCCGGCTTGTCCACGGCCAGCCAGCCGTCGCCGCGGGTGAGGACCGGGATCGTGATGTCCAGCGGCTCCTCGTTCAGGGGAACCCAGCCGATCTCGATGACACCCTCCGCCCGCACCGGCGTGGCCACCCTCACCCGCTCCTGCCACGAGAGGGTGACACGCTCGCGGATCATGAGCTGGATGCGCGCGCGAGACAGGCCGGGAATGCGTTGGTGGAGGTAGTGGTCCAGTCGCTTGCCGTCTTCACGACGACCGACGACGTACCGTGTGATCGGCTCGCTCACGACCGCCAGCGCAGCGCTCGGAGGATCTGCCGGTTCGCCTCGGGCATCTTCAAATCAGCGAGGCCCGCCGGATCGACCCAATCCCACGGACGCCCCCCGTCGGTACAAACTTCGCCGACGGGATCCCGCGCCAGGAAGACATGAAATCGTAGCGGCGTGTCGGGATCGTCGTGAACGACGATCGTGAGCGGATCCAGCGTCGACGCCTGAAGACCCGTCTCTTCACGCAGCTCCCGGCCGGCCGCCTCCGAAGGGATCTCGCCGTCCTCGATCTTGCCGCCGGGGAACTCCCAGAGTCCCGCAAGGCGCTGGTCGGCACCCCGCTGGGTTACGAGCACGAGGCCATCACGGATCGGCACCGCGAGCGCGATCTCGACCGGGTCCACGGCCCTACTTTCGGTAGTCGTAGAAGCCTCGCCCGGTCTTACGACCCAGCCAACCCGCCTCGACGTGCTTGCGAAGCAGTGGGCATGGTCGGTACTTCGGATCGCCGAGCCCGCCATGCAGCACCTCGAGGATCGAGAGACAGGTATCGAGCCCGATGAAGTCCGCCAGGCTCAGCGGTCCCATCGGATGGTTCATGCCCAGCTTCATGATCGTGTCGATGGCCGCCGGCTCGGCAACCCCTTCGTAGAGGCAATAGATCGCCTCGTTGATCATCGGCATCAGCACGCGATTGCTTACGAACCCGGGGAAGTCGCGACACTCGACGGCCGTCTTGCCCAGTCGCTCGGAGAGCCCCAGGACCGTCTGTGTCGTCTCGTCGCTGGTGCCGAGACCCCGGATCACCTCGACGAGCTTCATCACGGGGACAGGATTCATGAAGTGCATGCCGATGACCGACTCCGGTCGTTCCGTCGCGGCGGCGATCTTCGTGATGGAAATCGAAGAGGTGTTGGTAGCCAGAATCACGCCTGCGGGAACGATGCGGTCGAGACGCGCAAACAACGCCTCCTTGACCGAGAGGTCCTCGACGATCGCCTCGACGACAAAGTCACAGGCAGAGAACCCGTCGAGGTCGGTCGTACCCTCGACACGAGAGAGCACGTCGCTCTTCTCCTGTTCCGTCATGCGGCCCTTGTCCACACCTCGCTGCAGGTTCTTATCGATCGTGCCGAGGCCCCGATCGACGAACTCCGTTTCGATGTCCTGCATGATGACCATCAAGCCGGCCTGCGCCGCCACATGCGCAATGCCATTCCCCATCTGGCCGGCACCCACAACGCCAATCGTGTCGATCTTCATCGTCATACCCCTAGTCCCGTTCGATACCCATGGCGACGGCGTTGCCACCACCAAGACAGAGTGCCGCAATGCCGCGCTTCTGATTACGATCCTCGAGCGCGTGCAGCAGTGTGGTCAAGACTCGCGCACCGGAAGCACCGATCGGATGACCCAGCGCGACGGCCCCACCAAGAACGTTGTGTTTCTCGGCACTGATCCCGAGCTCTTTCCCGAGAGCGATCTGCTGAACCGAGAACGCCTCGTTGAATTCGTAGAGATCGACGTCGGCGTCGGTCCAGCCGGTCTTCTCCCAGACCATCCGGACCGCCTTCTCCGGCGCCATCATCACGAGTTCCGGTGCCAGGCCGCTCGTGGCATAGCTCACGATCCTCGCGCGGGCGTTCAGCCCCAGCTCCTTCGCTTTGGCGGCTGAGGTGATGGCGACGGCACTGGCGCCGTCGTTGACGCCGGGCGCGTTTCCGGCCGTCACGGTGCCGCCCTTCTTGAAGGCGGCTCGGAGACGACCCAACGACTCGAGCGAGGTGTCCCGTCGTGGGGACTCGTCGGTATCGAACAGGATCGGATCCTGTTTCCGACGTGGCACTTCCACCGGCAGGATCTCCGCCTTGAACTTCCCGTCATCGATGGCCGCAAGCGCACGCTGGTGGCTCTGGAGCGCCCAGGCATCCTGTTGCTCTCTACCGACTTCCCAGCGCTCCGCCACGACCTCGCCGGTGTTCCCCATGTGGTAGTCGTTGTAGACGTCCCAGAGTCCGTCGTGGATCATCGAGTCGAGCATCTTGCCGTGCCCCATGCGGAGACCGGTCCGACCGCCCTTGAGCAGGTACGGCGCGTTGGACATCGACTCCATGCCGCCGGCCACGATGATGTCGGCGTCGCCACACTTGATCGCCTGGGCGGCAAGCATCGCGGACTTGAGACTGCTACCGCAAACCTTGTTGATCGTGACGGCGGCGATCGAGTCGGGAAGATCGGCACCGAGGGCCGCCTGGCGCGCCGGGTTCTGCCCGAGGCCCGCGCCCACGACGTTACCCATGATCACCTCGTCGATCTGCTCGACGTCGAGACCCGAGCGACGGATCACCTCGGCGACCACCCGGGCACCCAGGTCCGTGGCCTGGAAACCGGAGAGCGTCCCTAGAAATTTACCGATGGGTGTTCGAACCGCACCGACGATGACGGGTTGTTGCATCGAAGACCTCCGCGAATTAGCGCTTCTGTCTGTTGGAAATTCAGGTTCGGTCCGAGGATTCTAGCGCGTTCGGCGCTCGATCGCTCAGCCCGGGGGCCAGCCGAGATCTCGTCCGGCCAGGAGGTGGAAGTGCAGATGAAACACCGATTGACCGGCGTCGGCGCCACAGTTATTGACCACGCGGTAGGCCTCGGAGACGCCCTCGCGCCGTGCGATCTCGGCACACGCCAACATCACCCGTCCCAGGAGGGCGCCATCGTCCTCGGTCGTGTCGTCGAGGCGCGGGATATGCTTCCGTGGGATGACGAGCAGATGGGTCGGTGCCTGAGGTGCGATGTCGCGGAACGCGAGAATCTGGTCATCCTCGTAGACGATCGATGCGGGGATCTCGCCGGCCACGATCCGGCAGAACAGACAATCGCCGACCTCGCTCATACCATCCTCCGATCAGCGGATTCGCTCTACGTCCGCCCCCAATGCCGTCAGCTTGCGATCCATCTCCTCGTAACCGCGATCAAGATGATAGATCCGATGGACGAGCGTCACACCGTCCGCGGTCAGCGCAGCCAGAACCAGGCTTGCCGAAGCGCGCAGGTCCGTTGCCATGACCTGGGCTGCGGTCAACGCCGCGGGACCGACCACGACGCAACTGTGTCCCTCGATACGAATGTCGGCGCCCATTCGGAGGAGTTCCCCGACATGCATGAATCGTCGTTCGAAGATCGTCTCGGTGATCAACGAGGTCCCGTGGGCCTGAGTCATCAGCGCCATGTACTGGGCCTGCATGTCGGTCGGAAACCCCGGATGGGGGGACGTTCGGAGATCGTGGGCCTCGAGGCGGGACGGACGCGAGACGTTAAGCGTCTCCCCGTCCTCCGATACGTCAATGGTGACGCCGCATGATCTCAGCTGCTCCAGGACCGGCGCGAGGCTTTCGATGTCGGCACCACGGAGCTGGACGTTCTCGCCCATCAGCGCGCCGGCTACCAGATAGGTGCCCGCCTCGATCCGATCCCCCATCACACGATGGTCGACCTCGCCGAGCGCCTTCCGCCCCTCGATCACGATCTCATCCGTCCCGTCGCCACGGATCGAGGCACCCATCCCACGGAGCATGTCGGCCAGATCGATGATCTCCGGCTCCTGAGCACAGTTGCGGAGAATCGTGGACCCCTCTGCGAGGGTCGCCGCCATCATCAGGTTCTCGGTGCCCGTGACGCTCTTCTCGGGAAACGAATACTCGGTCCCGTGTAGGCGATCGACCCGTGCCTCGACGTAGCCGTGTTGGAGATCGACCTCCGCACCCATTCGCGAGAGACCCTCGATGTGGAAATTGATCGGGCGCTCGCCGATGGCGCATCCGCCGGGGAGCGAGACCCGCGCCCGGCCATACCGCGCCAGAAGGGGCCCCAGGACCAGAACCGAGGCCCGCATCGTCTTGACCAGATCGTACGGGGCCTCGAACGACGCGACCTTCGACAGCGTGACCCGCCGCTCGGCCGCAGCAAGCTCGTCGACCGATGCGCCGAGGGTCTCGAGGACTCGGATCATGGTTCGGACATCTCGGACCAGAGGCAGGTTCCGTAAGACCACCGGCTGGTCGGTCAGCAGGCATGCCGCCAGCGCCGGCAACGCGGCGTTCTTGGCGCCCGCGATGGCCACCGCGCCGCTGAGGGAGTTCCCGCCCGTGATGCGAAACTTGTCCATGGAAGCGCGCATCGTATCACGCACGATTGCTACAATGCGCACCCGTACGGACGGAATGGGGAGCACCGATGCTGGACATACAACGACTCCGAGAAGACCCTGAGGATTTCGCACGTCGTCTCGCCGATCTTGGCCACGAAGGGGGGCTGGAGGTCATCCTCGAGCTCGATCGGAAACGCCGGGAAGGCCAGACGCGGATCGACGAACTCAAGCACAAGCGAAATGCCCGTTCGAAGGAGATCGGCGGCATCCTGAAGTCCGGTGGCGATGCGACCGAGTTGAAGGAAGAGGTGCGTCGCGTCGGCGACGAGGTCGCAACGCTGCAGACCCAACTCGAGGCATCGGAGACCCAACTCACCGCACTGCTCGCGACGCTCCCCAACCTCGCCCACGAGAGCGTTCCGATCGGGAAGAGCGAGAACGACAACGTCGTCGTGCGGACCCACGGAGAGGCCCCGGAACTGGACTTCGAACCCCGACCCCACTGGGATGTCGGTGTCGACCTGGGAATCCTCGATTTCGAGGCGGCCGCCCGAATGAGCGGTGCTCGATTCGTGGTCTATCTGGCCGAAGGGGCTCAACTCGAGCGAGCGTTGATCCAGTTCATGCTGGACTTCCAGACCCGCGAGCGTGGCTACACGGAGGTTATCCCTCCGCTGCTGGTCCAACCCGGGGCGCTCTACGGTACCGGGCAACTTCCGAAATTCGAAAAGGATCTGTTCAAGATCGACGACGGAGAGTTCTACCTGATTCCGACCGCCGAGGTTCCACTGACCAATCTTCATCGTGAGGAGATCCTCGACGACGATCGTTTGCCGCTCACGTATTGCGCCTACACTCCGTGCTTTCGGAGTGAGGCGGGCTCGTACGGCAAGGACGTGCGTGGACTCATCCGACAGCATCAGTTCAACAAGGTTGAGCTCGTTCACTTCAGTCGTCCTGAGGAGAGCTACGAACAGCTGGAGATTCTCACCGCCAACGCGGAAGAGATCCTCCGTCGGTTGGGGCTCCACTATCGAGTCATGGAACTCTGCACCGGAGATCTCGGATTCGGTGCGTCGAAGACCTACGACCTCGAGGTCTGGCTCCCGTCCCAGGGAGTCTTCCGCGAGATCTCGTCCTGTTCCAACTGCGGGGACTTCCAGGCTCGTCGCGCTCGAATCCGTTATCGACCGGAAGCGGGTGCCAAGGCCCGGCTGCTCCACACCCTCAACGGGTCCGGTCTGGCCGTCGGGCGCACCCTCGTGGCGATCCTGGAGAACTACCAGAACAAAGACGGCTCGGTGACGATTCCTCCCGCCCTGCAGCCTTATATGCATGGAATGGAGAAGATCGGGCCTCGCTAGCCCCGTTAGAATTGACAATCCGGTGAACGGACGTCTATTTTCAGATAGATGCGTTATTTCGTCCCATCGGTCGGCCTCGGTCGCCGACTCCTGGTTCTGGCCGCGATGCTGGCCATCGTGCTGCCTGCGCTCGCCGGCCCCTGTTGCTGTGGCGACGAGGCGCCCAAGCCTGCCGACAACATGGCAGCCGATCATTCCTGTTGTCCCAAGAGTGGGACGACGTCGACCCATCGTCTCGTGCCGGCGGCCTGCGATTGCGAGCCGGCCCTCGCCGACGACCATGCCGACGTGGCTCTATTCGGCCAGCGTCACGCACACGACTTCGACTTCGTCATCTCCCTGAACGACGACACGGTCGCCGTCTCGTTGGACGAGCACGACCTGCTTGACGCTCGTTCGAGTGACCCACCCCCCGGCGGCGATCACGCCGACACCCTCCCCGCCCGCGGACCGCCCGCAGCCTGATACGTCGACGACCCGGTGGTCCTCGTGCGCGAGGTCACCGGAGATTCTGCGAATCGGCATGCGGAGTGGTCTATGTCTCTCTCTATCCGGAGATCGTTGGAAACTGTCTCTTTTGTCTTGCTCATGCTCGTGGTCTCGGATGTCCGCAGTGCCGGATCGACGCGCACGCTCCAGGTGCGCGAACCGGAACTGGACCGTCTCGTCCGTGCCTACTTCGATCGCAACCCCGACTGGATCGGACGCGACGACCGGGTCCAGGCGATCCGGAGCCAACAAGAGGTGGCCCTCGCCTACCCCGACCCGCTGTTGAGCTATCGCTGGTTCGCGGCACCCACCGAGACCCGTGTCGGTCCGACTCGTCACGCATTCGGCTGGCGACAGCCCATCCCGGGGCGGGGCAAGCGTCGTGTCGAGAGTCAGCGTCACGAGCTGCGCGCCTCGGTAGAGACGTGGGAATCGAGAAGCGTAGCGGTCGCCGAGGTCAGCCAACTTCAGCGGTACTACCTGCAGGCGGCCGGTCGCACGGAACGGTCCACACTCTTGAAACAGGAGATGGAACTCCTCAGTCGATTCGAGGAGGTTGCCCTCACGCGCTATGCCACCGGCGAGGGCACCCAGGTCGCGGTGATCAAACTTCAGACCGATATCAACCGACTGGCGGATGAGCGATCGCGTCTCGCCATGGAATCCCGGTCGTTTGCATCAGAGATCGCGGCCCTTCTCGACGGCTCCCCCCTCACACTCGACGACGCTGCCCTTCCGACACGCAAGCCGGGACGGCCCCCGAGCCTCGCGCCTCTACTCGAGATGGCCGACAACCTGCACCCCGCCGTGCGAGCGCTCCAGTTGGACTTGAGGGCCCACGACCTGGAGACGGATCGCACCCGCCTGTCCGGTCGCCCCGATTACACGGTGGGTGTCGACTACGTCGTCGTCGGCGATCGACGTGACCGCATCGGGCGCTTGACTCCCCCGGCAGATAACGGCGACGACGGCGTCTCGCTCAATGTGGGCGTACGCATCCCACTCGATCGCAGCAAGACCCGGTCTGCGGTCGCCGGCGTCGAGGCCCGACGCGCGACTCGATCTCATAAGCTTGCGCGTCTAAGGAACCGACTTCTGTCTGCGGTACGCGATGCCTCGACTCGGATCGAGACCTATGCGGAACGGATGACGTTCTATGACGAGGTCCTGCTGCCGCAGGCCCGGCAAGCGCTGTCCGCGTCGGAGGCCGCCTACCGATCGAACCGACTCGGGTCGATCGACCTGCTGGATGCCCAGCGGGTCCTGTTCAACATCCGGCGTCAACGCCTCACACTGCTGACGGACTACTGGCTGGCCGTGGTCGATCTGCAGGAGGCCACCGGCGATCTCCCAGCCATGGGGCGGTCGATCGCGGAGGACCAACGATGACCAGACGCGGAAAGCTGCCCCCGATGGGACCGATATTTCGACGATTCGCCATCGCCATGTTCTTCCTGCTTGGCGTCGTCCTCGCAGGGTTCATCTTCGGGAACCCGCTCCAACTCGGTTTCCTGCCCAACTACCGCGGCGACGGACCGCCCGGGGGATCGGCGACGGCGACACTACCCATGCATATCTGCCCGATGCATCCGCAGGTTGTCCAGGAAGGCCCGGGGTCGTGCCCGATCTGCGGGATGGATCTGGTGCCGGTCACGAGCGTACAAGACTCACAAGGAACCGAGTCTGATCGAGCGATCTTCATCGACTCCGCTCAAGCCCAACGCGTCGGCGTCACAAGCGAACCGGCACGACGTGAGACCGTCGGCCGAAACCTCAGGACACTCGGCGTCCTCGATTTTAACGCGGACCGCATCAGCTGGATCAACACCAAGTTCTCCGGTTGGATCGAGAACGTTCATGTCTCGTACGTGGGGCAGACCGTCGAAATGGGCGAACCGCTGTTCGATATCTACAGCCCCGAACTCGTCTCGACACAGGAGGAGTACCTCCGCGCACTGGAATACCAGCGGTCTCTACAAACCGGTCGTAACGCGGACGTGCGACGACAGGCTGCCAGCCTCCTGCGCTCGAGCGGCGACCGGCTTCGCTACTGGGATGTCTCGGAAGAACAGATCCGGCAGTTGCGAGACCGCGGGGAGGTCCAGCGCCTGATGACGGTCCGCTCCCCCGTCGGCGGGGTCATCACGGAGGTGATGGACCAGGCCCTGGAAGGCATCTTCGTCAACGCGGGACACAACCTGTACCGGATCGCGGACCTCACGTCGATCTGGGTCCACGCCGATATCCACGAGGCTGACCTCGGCTGGATCGAGGAAGGCCAGTCCGCGTCGGTGGCCTTCTCCCATCGACCGGGACGGACGGCCCGTGGAACCGTCCTGTTCCTCTACCCGGAACTGAGCGCCGAGACACGGACACTGAAGACCTGTGTCGAGGTCGACAACCCCGACGGCTCTCTACGAGCCGGGATGTACGCGGAGGTCACCATCGAGGGTCCCTCGATCCGCGACGCCGTGACCATCACCGACACCGCGATCCTCCGGAGCGGCCAGCGCGATGTCGTCTTCGTCGATCTTGGCGACGGCCACTTCGAACCGCGAGACGTCCAGATCGGCGTTCGCGGCGAGAATGGCCGGACGCAAATCGTCCGCGGAATCGAGGACGGCGAACGAGTCGTGACCCACGCGCAGTTCATGCTGGACTCCGAGACGAGCCTCCGTGAGGCCCTGGATCGTTTTCGTCGACGAGAGACGGCAAAACCATGATCCACCGATTGATCGCGATCTCGGTTCGTCATCGTGGGTTGGTGCTGATGACGGTCTTCGCCCTGGCGGTCGCCGGCATCTGGTCGGCCGGTCAACTCTCCATCGATGCGATTCCCGACCTCTCGGATACGCAGGTGATCCTTCTAAGCCACTACCCGGGTCAATCGCCGCAGGTCGTCGAAGACCAGGTCACCCACCCGCTCTCCAGCGCCATGTTGTCGGTACCCCAATCCACGGACGTGCGTGGGTTTTCCTACTTCGGTCTGTCGTTCGTCTATGTCCTCTTCGAGGAGGGAACGGACATCTACTGGGCTCGGAGCCGGGTCCTCGAGACGCTCGCCGGTCAGCGCGAGCAACTCCCCCCCGAAGCCCGTGTCGAGTTGGGTCCCGACGCCACCGGAGTGGGTTGGGTCTTCCAGTATGTGTTGCGGTCCTCGACCGTCCCACTCCATGAGTTGCGATCTCTCCAGGACTGGTTGCTGCGCTACGAACTCCTGGCAGTCGACGGCGTCGCCGAGGTCGCCAGCGTCGGTGGTTTCGTCAAGCAGTACCAGGTGACGGTCGATCCGATAAGGCTTCGCGGCTACGACATAACCCTGAAACAGATCGAACAGGCCATCCGTAGCGGCAACCGCGATGTCGGTGGACGACTCCTGGAGATGGCGGAGACCGAGTTCATGGTCCGCGGTCTCGGCGCGATCGAGAGTCTGGAGGACATCCGCGGACTCGCGATCGGACGATCGAGCGACGACACGCCGATCACGATCGGTGATGTTGCGGAGGTGCAGATCGGCCCGGAACTCCGTCGCGGTGTCGTGGACCTGAACGGTGACGGAGAAGTCGTCGGTGGCATCGTCGTCATGCGAGCCGGTGCCGACGTCATGGATACCATCGCCGGGGTCAAGCAACGACTCGAGGAGCTAAGACCGGGTCTTCCCGAGGATGTCGAGATCGTCACCGTCTACGACCGCTCGACGCTCATCCGCCGCGCAATCGATCTCCTGCGCAAGACACTGACCGAAGAGCTGATCATCGTCATCCTCGCGTGCGGCGTGTTCCTGCTGAGTTTCCGAAGTTCGCTGGTGGCGGTCGTCGCCCTTCCGGCGGGCGTCCTCGCATCGTTCGCGATCATGCACCTGCTGGGACTCGGCGCCAACGTCATGTCTCTCGGCGGCATCGCCATCGCGATGGGGGTCATGGTCGACGCAAGCGTCGTGATGGTCGAGAACGCCCACAAGCGGATTGAACAGGCGCACGAGGCCGGCGAACCCTACGACCACGCCACGCTGATCATCTCGGCGGCCCAGGAGGTAGGCCCGGCGTTGTTCGGCAGTCTGATCATCATCACCGTCTCCTTCCTGCCGGTCTTTTCCCTGCAGGCCGCAGAGGGTCGTCTATTCAGACCTCTCGCCGCGACCAAGACATTTTCGATGGCGGCGGCGGCATTACTTGCGATCACGTTGATCCCCGCGCTCATGGCGCTCGTCCTGCGTGGAAAGTTCCGCAGCGAACGAACCAACCCGATCAGCCGGATCTTCGCGGCGATCTATCGCCCATTCCTTGAATTCGCCCTTCGCTTTCCGGTGCTGGTCCTCGCGGTCGCGTTTCTCACGACCGCGATCTCATGGGTGCCCTACTCCAGACTCGGGAGCGAGTTCATCCCACCGCTGTATGAGGGTGATTTCCTGTGGATGCCGACGACCAATCCCGGAATCTCGATCGGCAAGGCACGAGAGCTGTTGCAGCAGACCGATCGCGCGCTCGCGGAGTATCCGGAAGTCGAGAGCGTGTTCGGCAAGATCGGGCGGGCCGAGACGGCCACCGATCCCGCGCCCCTTTCCATGATCGAGACGACGCTGCGCCTGAAACCACCCGACGAATGGCCGCGCGAGGAGGTCTCGCGCTTCTACAGCCGCTGGCCGTTACCGGCGATCGTCCGTCGTGGCCTCGGAAAGCTGTGGCCCGAGAGCCGTCCGAGCCGGACTCCTCAGGACCTCGACCGAGCGGTGCAGGAGTCGGCCCGCTTCCCCGGCCTCACCGGTGCAACGATGGAGGGACCGATCAAGGTTCGCCTCGATATGCTGACCACCGGTATGCGCGCACCGGTCGGTGTCAAGATCGCCGGCCCCGACCTGGCGGTCCTAGAATCGCTGGCCCTTCAGGTCGAATCGGCCCTGCAAGACCTGGAAGGAACCCGCTCGGTCTATGCGGACCGCACGGTCGGTGGACATTACCTCGACATCGAACTCGATCGTGACGCGATCGCACGTTACGGACTGGCGATCGGTGACGTACAGGACGTGATCGCGACCGGCATCGGTGGGCGAAAAATCGGAGAGACGATCGAGGGCGTCGAGCGGTATCCGATTAACCTGCGTTACCAATCGGAACTCCGCGACGACCCGACGAAACTCGGTAGGGTCCTGATCGCCACGCCACGGGGAGAGCAGATCCCCCTGGAACAACTGGCACGAATCTACGTCGCGGATGGCCCCCCGATGATCAAGAGCGAAGGCGCTCGCCCCAACGCCTGGGTGCAGATCAGCATTGACGACGGCGTCATCGATCTCGGCACGTACGTGGAACGAGCCCGCAAGCGAGTCGACGAGACGATCGACCTACCGACCGGCTACTCGTTGCGCTGGAGCGGTCGCTACGAGCAGCTGCAACGGGCCAACCAACGTCTTTCGATCGTGATCCCCGCCACGCTTCTGCTCATTGTCGGACTTCTCTATCTTCACTTCAGACGCTGGGCGCCGGTCTCGATCGTACTGCTGACGATCCCCTTCTCGCTTGTGGGAGGCGTCTGGCTACTCTACGCGCTGGACTACCGATTGAGTGTTGCCGTCGCCGTCGGCTTCATCGCGCTCGCGGGCCTCGCGGTGGAGACCGGCATCCTGATGTTGGTCTACCTGGATCATGCCTACGACCGGCGCGTCTCGGACGGACGGATGAACACCGTCACCGACCTGTACGACGCGATCGTCGAGGGCGCGCTGCTCAGACTGCGACCCAAGTTGATGACGGTGCTGACGACGATTCTCGCCCTGGTTCCCGTCATGCTCGGTAGCCCGTTCGAATCGGGCTCCCAGGTCATGCAGCGGATAGCGGCACCGATGGTCGGCGGCCTGGTCAGCGTCGCCGTTCTGTCGCTGGTGATTCAGCCCGCGATCTACATGTTGTGGAAACGGCGGTCCCTCGGACAGGTGCTAAAGTGAGCCGGCGCGGAGGGATGGGTGAGTGGTTTAAACCACCGGTCTTGAAAACCGGAAACCGCAAGGTTCGTGGGTTCGAATCCCACTCCCTCCGCCACTTGTGCCCCCTGGACGCTCGGGTGTTGACGGGCAGTGGCGGTGCGCTACAATCTCGCGGTCCCGCACATCCAGGAGAGGTGGCCGAGTGGCTTAAGGCACAGGTTTGCTAAACCTGCGTAGGAGCAATCCTACCGAGGGTTCGAATCCCTCCCTCTCCGCCACACTGGAAAATTGTCATGTCGGTGCGTGTCCGTTTCGCTCCCAGTCCAACGGGCTTCCTCCACGTCGGCGGCGCACGCACGGCGATCTTTAACTGGCTCTACGCGACCCGTCACGGCGGGACGTTCGTCCTACGGATCGAGGACACGGACGCACAGCGATCGTCGGACGAGATGGTTCAGGCGATCCTCGACGGGTTGGCCTGGCTCGGTATCGCCCCCGACGAGGGGCCGCACTTCCAATCGCAGTCGCGGGAACAACACGTTCGAGATGCCCACACGCTGATCGAGAGTGGTGCCGCGTATCGCTGTTTCTGTACGGCCGAGTCGCTGAAACTCCAGCGCGAGATGATGGAGAAAAAGGGCGGTGGTTACGTCTACCCCGGTACCTGCCGTCAGATTCCTCGCGACGAGTCGGACGCCCTGGTCGAGAATGACGAACCCTTCACGGTTCGCTTCAAGGTGCCCGAGGGTGAGGTCATCTGGAACGATCTGATCCACGGCAAGACACGGTTCGACAATAAGGTCATCGACGACTTCGTGATCCTGCGAACCGACGCCACGCCGACCTACATGCTCTCGGTCGTATCCGACGACATCGCGATGAAGATCTCCCACGTGATTCGTGGGGATGACCACCTGTCCAACACACCCAAACAGATCCTGCTCTATGAGGCCCTCGGCGAAGCACTGCCGGCGTTTGCGCATCTCCCGCTGATTCTAGGGCCCGATAAGAAACGTCTTTCAAAACGGCACGCGGCTGTCTCGGTCCTCGAATACCGTGGCGCGGGAATGCTGCCGGACGCGGTCTTCAACTACCTGACACTCCTCGGTTGGTCTCCCGGCGACGATCGACAACAACTGGACCGCGAGACACTGATCGAGACTTTCGAGTTGGACGGGGTCGGCAAATCCGGTGCGGTCTTCGACATGACCAAGCTGGAGTGGCTGAACGGTCAGTACATCGACCGGCTATCCCTCGACGAGTTTGCGATCCATGTCAAACCGTGGCTCCAGCGCGACGGACTCTGGAGGGACGAGTTCGTCGACGAAGAGGCCGTGGAGTACCGGCAGTTTCTGGCGCTCCTCAAGCCCCGCACTCGAACGCTCGCGACCGTCGGCGAGGCCGGAAGGTGGTACCTCGATCCCAACGACCCCGAGGACTACGACGAAAAGCCCGCCCGAAAACACCTGAAGGGTGAGGACCTGGAGGATCGGCTCTCGGCGCTGAACGACGGTCTCGATGCGATGACCAAGTGGGATGCGGAGGCGCTGGAGAGTTCGGTTCGAGCGCTGGCCGAGGAACGGCAGCTCTCCGCGGCCAAACTGATCCACCCGCTCCGACTGGCCGTCACCGGTCGCGGCGAGAGTCCCGGAATTTTCGAGGTCCTGGAGCTACTTGGGCAGACGACGACCCTTCGCCGATTCACGAAGCTGATGGAATATGCGAGGCGTCGGCCGTCGGAATAGGCGTTGCTTGAAATCGCATGGCCCCGAACCTATAATCCCGGCTCTTTTGCGCCAACTGGGGCGTCGTCCAATGGTAGGACATGCGGCTCTGGACCGTAGGATCGGGGTTCGAATCCCTGCGCCCCAGCCAACACGCACTTACTCCGGCCAGGCGGCCAGCGCGGCTTCCACCGTGGACCGTGCGTTCGCCGACGCGGCGCCGTGGGCCGGACACAGCCAGTCCGGCGCGCACGCCAACAGTCCTGCGACCGCCAGGCGCGTCGCCCCGTAGTCTTCGTGATGGGTCGCCGGAACCGGCGCAAACGGAGAATCGTCACCATCCCGCATCAGCAGGTCACCGACGAACAGGACCCGCGGATCGGATTCCCAGAGGATCACGAGATGCGGATTCGAGGGGCCGGTCACAACGCGACTGGTCACATCGTTCGCCGGTCGACTGCCGTCTTCGAGCCATGCATCGGGTAGTTCGTCGAGTTCGGCCCCCTCGGGTGCCATGACCGGTGCCTCCAGCCGATCTCGGAGCTGCCAGGCGGCTCGCTGATGGCAGCCTGCGGTCAAGAGAATGCCGGCCACCTCGGGCAGATTGGCCAGCGCAGTCTCTGCCAGCGGCAAGGGGTCGATCAATAACAGGCCGGCAGGCGTCGGGACACCGTAGGCGTCGCTACGAAAGTCAAGCCGATCGTCGTGGACCTTCCAATGAACAAAACCGGCGACGGTTCGGGTGATCGTCGTCGATTTTTCCGAGGGTTGCGACACGGCTCCTCCGCCCAAGAGCGGAGAGTTTAACAGCTAGCCCCGTTTCGGCGTCCCCCCGCAGTGCCTGCTATGCTCTAGGACGTTCTCCAGGAGGCCCCATGAGCGACAAGACGGTACTGGTA
The DNA here is from genome assembly GCA_029861955.1 of Acidobacteriota bacterium. NCBI lineage: Bacteria > Pseudomonadati > Acidobacteriota > Acidobacteriota bacterium. The sequence goes on along the minus strand of JAOTYK010000018.1, from coordinate 20,177 downwards.
ACAGGCGCCGCCGGCGAGATGGGGCAACTGCTTATCCCCCGGCTGACTGAGACCGGCCATCGTGTCGTCGCACTGGATCTTTCCGAGATCCCCGCAGCTCTAAAGCCTCACACCGCTCGAACGGTGAAGGCCAGCGTCCTCGACGGTGATGTCCTCGACACGGTGTTCCGGGATGAGAATCCCCAGATGGTCTTCCACCTGGCGGCTATCCTTTCCAGCAAGGCAGAGAAGGATCCGCTCCTGGCTCACCAGGTAAACGTCGACGGGACATTCCAACTCTTCCGCCTCTGCACCCGATCCCGTCGCACCCACGGTCGTCCCGTTCGGTTCCTGTTCCCGAGTTCTATCGCGGTCTACGGGTTCCCCTCCCGACTCGCCAAGCGGAGCGTTGCCCGCGTCCACGAACACCAGTGGACGCTTCCGATCGGAATGTACGGGTGCAACAAGCTCTACGGCGAGGCGACCGGCAACTACCTCTCGCGGCGTGCGCAGGACGGCGCACCGCTCCTCGACTTCCGAGCGATACGGTTTCCAGGGCTCGTCAGCGCCGCAACGCTCCCATCCGGTGGAACGACCGACTACGCACCGGAGATGATTCACGCCGCCGCTTCGGGGAAGCCCTACAGCTGCTTCGTCGATGCAGATACGCGACTCCCCTTCATGACAATGCCTGACGGCGTGGACGCCCTTCTGAGAATCGCGGCGGCCGAACCGGCATCCCTGACACAACGGATCTACAACATCGGAGCGTTCAGCGCTTCGGCCGCGGAGCTTCGTGACGAGTGTCTGCGTCACTTCCCCGACGCTCAGATCGGCTTCGCCTCGGACCTCCGTCGGCAGTCGCTGGTGGATTCATGGCCCAGGGATGTGGACGACTCCGCCGCGCGCGCCGACTGGGGGCACCGGACGCTGCACGGCCTTCACGGCGCACTGGAAGACTATCTGGTGCCGGCGCTCCGCGAGCGTTACCGCCTGACGGGAGCGTAGAGCGGATCCGGGCCTAGAGCTTCCAGTGCTCGAGGTTCCGTTCGATCCCCGCGATCTCGTCTTCGGGCTCGGCTCCGTGGATGTGACGACTGAGATAAGTCACCATGAAGAGAGAACCGTAGAACACCCCCCCACCGGCGGCGACGATCCACGCCGGAATCGGCCCGACCGCCATTCGGGGAAGGATCTCCGAGAGCGAATGGGCGATGTCCGGGTGCAGCGTCAGCTTGACGACCCATGCGCCGAGCAAGATCAGGAAGATGCTGAAGTAGTTCCTGCGAAGCCGTAAACCGACCGCCTCCAGAAGCGTGGTCTTGTACTTCGGAAGGTCGAGATCCATCGCCACCATTTCCCGCCAGGTCACCATCGGCGACTCGAGTTGCCGCGTAATCACCGGTATCAGGAAGTTCTCTTCCAACATGCGTACCCGTGCTCGATAGACCTCGAAGTATCGGTAGCGTCGCCCCTCGATGAGAAGGAACGAGAGGATCACGAGATTCGAGAGCAATAGCACGATATGCGGGTTCTGGGCCGACGCGAACGAGAACGACAGCATGCCGGCCATCGTCACGACCGCCCAGTTGGTCGTCAGGTCGAGACGTTGCCGCCAGCTGGTCGAACGATGCACCTCACCTCGGTAGAAGTGCACCATGACCGAGATGTATTCCTGACGCGTGAGCGGATAGGACTCGAACGAGTCTTCGACGGTGGGATCCCCTGGCGGTCGCTGGTCCATGACCGCATTCTACACTGCCGCGACCACCTGTCCGAGCACGCGACGTACGGTCTCCGCCTCGAGGGGCTTGTGGAGGATGCCGTTCGGCAGTCCCTCCAGGAACGCCGTCGTCTCGTCCCTGGCGAGGTCGCCGGTAGCGAAGACGAATCGGCGGATCAGCTGGGGGTACTCCTCGCCGACACGCTCGTAGAGTTCCTTCCCGCTCATTCCGGGCATCCGAAGATCGGCGACGATGAGATCGTACTTGTCTTCTTTGTCCTGGATGTGACTCCAGGCCTCCTCACCGTCACGAGCAGAGGTCACCTGGGCGCCATCCTCCTCGAGCATCCGCGAGAACACTTCGCGAACATCCTCGTCGTCTTCGGCCAGAAGAACATGCACACCGGCCAGTGACTTTTCGGAGGCCATGGGAGATGTGCCTTCCTCGGATTCGTCGGTCGCCGTGGCGGCAACGATCGGCAGATAGACGACGAAACGGCTTCCAGAACGTCCCTCCCACTCCAGATCGATGCGTCCACCATGTTCCTGAACGATCCCAAATGAGACAGATAGACCAAGACCGGTGCCTTGCCCGACGTCTTTCGTCGTAAAGAACGGGTCGAAGATCCGGTCTCGGACAGCGTCGGGAACGCCGTAGCCGTTGTCATCGATAGCGACGAAGATCTCGTCGCCGACAACGCCCGTCTCGATGACGATCCTCCCACCATCCTGCTTGATCCCAGCAACGGCGTGTTCGGCGTTGTTGATCATGTTCAGCACGACCTGCTCAAGCTGGTGGAAGTCGAAACGAGTTCGAGGAATCGAACGATCGAGCTCAAGTTTGAAATTGATCTGGGAAGAACGCAGGTGATACGACTTGATCTCGATCACCTTCTCTACGCATTCGTTGAGATCGCCGTTCTGTTTTTCGGCGTTGTGCTGTCGAGAGAATGACAACAGGTTCTGCACGATCTTCTTGCAACGTTCGGCCGAATCCACCATTCGCTCGAGATCCTGACGCTGGTCGGAGTCGGCACTGGCGTTGTGCGCGAAGCGACCATAACCGATGACACTCGTCAGTGGATTGTTCAGTTCGTGTGCAACACCCGCGACCACCTCGCCCAGAGACGAGAGTCGCTCGGACTGAACCAGGCTGTTCTCGACCCGTCGAAGCCGTGTCACATCGCGTCCGATCCAGACGGTGCCCACCGGCTCTCCGGCTGCATCCGTCAGGGCCGCGCTGACCAGGCTGAGTTGGACCGTTTCACCATCGGGTCGTTTCAGGGTGACGTCCCGGGGAGCGCCCTCGCTCTCGGAGTTCGAGCTTTCGAAGAGGTTCGCCTCGCCGCCGAAGACATCGGCGAGCGGGCGGAACAGGACCGCCTCGACGACCTTGCCGGTCAGTCTCTCGGCGCCACGATTGAACTCGGTGACACGCCCCACTTCATCGGCGGCGACGATCATATCCGGCGTGCCATCGAGAACACGTCGGAGTTTCTCGCTGGTATCTGCGTGTCGTTGGCCCTGTTCCTTGACCTCCTCGAACAGCAAGGCGTTCTTCAGGGCGTTCGCCGAGGCGCCGGCTGCGACGCGACAAAAGTGCAGCTCTTCCTGGGTGAACGGGCGCTCGCCGCGACCACGGAGAAACAGCGTTCCCAGGATCTCTCGGCCGAATACGAGCGGGAGCACCAGCAGCGAGCGGTAACCCTTGGCCAGGAGTACGTCACGAACGGACTCGACCAGAGGATGGGTCTCGACATCGTCCACGACGACCGGCTCTCGGGTCTCCAACGCGTGCAGAATCTCCGGATAGTTCTGGAGGTCCAGCTCCAACATGTCGACGTCGGGATGCCCTTTCGAGGCTACAACGGAGGCCTTGCGCAGTTTCTCGTCGGTCACCAGGATGGAGCAACTGTCCGTCTGAACAAGATCACCCACTTGCTTGACGATCTGACGCATCACCTGAGATGCATCGAGGCTACTGCCGATCGCGTCGTGAATTCGCAGCAAGGCCCACAACTCGTCGGTTTCGTGTCGTGCGGAACGAATCGCCTGCTCGTGACCCGTCATGCACGCGGCGATCGACGAGAATCCAACTGCCGCCATCGCCAGCCCGGGGATGAAAAGGAGGTCGACCAGAGGCCAACCCGGAGTGGTTAGTCCCGCCATACTCGCGATCGCCAGGAGCGCCATGAGGATGGCCGCGGACACGAGGATCGTACGTGTACTCTCGGCAAGAAGGACCGCCGCGGCGACCACGATGAAAAACCCGGCGATTGCCGCGGGCGGCACCCCAGGCACACCGAAGAGGATCAATCCGATCAGCGTGGCGTCGGCGAACGTGAGCCAGCCGGCGCTCAGCCAGAGGTCGAGTCGTCTGGGTGCGAAGCTGTGGACCGCAAAGGTGGCCACGACCAGGGGGAGACCCAGCATCAGCATCTGGCGCAAGTCCTGGGCACGGAACACGACCAGGCAGAGCGCCGCCACTAGCATGGGAAGACGCCAGTGCAGCACCCGCCGGAGCGCCGACGGATTGGCGGCACTGGGGTGCGTGCGATTTGCCTTGCGACGAGACACGGTTCGCCCCCGTAACCCTGAAATTCTGTACCTTGGCGAATATAGATCCCAGGTCGTAAGGGGCAAGCGGGGGCCAGGTGGGTCTCTTGACAGCCCCTTCCGCGCTCCTATAATCGTCTCGATTAGGGAACTTTGTGGCGCTATCGTCTAGGGGTTAGGACGGGTGGTTCTCAGCCATCAAACCGGGGTTCGATTCCCCGTAGCGCTACCAACTTCGCCCGGTTAGGCAGGCGGCATCGACTCGGACTGGCTCAGTTCGACCTGTTCGCCCACGATCTCGCAGGCCCAGATCTCCAACTTATCGGGCAGTCGCGTATCCGGACAGAGTCGCTGCAGGATGCTGATGACGTTCCGGCGAACATCCTCTACCCGATCGGTGGTCAGGCGATCCATGACGATCTTACCCACGTAGGAATCTTCACCGTGGAGACAAATCGTCAGGAAATCCGAGGTCTCACGGGAAACGTACTTCTGATCCGATCCCTCGAGCGAGTCAAGATGTCGACGCAGGGAGGTGTCCATCTTGAAACCGATAAATAACGAGATGCTGCCGTTCAAATCCACGAGCGCCTCTTCCCGTTCCCACATCGCGGGCCGTCCGTTTCAACGGTAGCACGGATCGTGCCGACTTTGACGCCTAGACGATCCGCGACAGCAACTCCTCGGTCCGCGCCTCCATCAACGCACGGTCACCGCGAGTCTCGACATTCAGACGGATGAGCGGTTCGGTGTTGGACTTCCTCAAGTTGAAGCGCCAGGACTCGAAGTCGATTCCAACGCCGTCCGTCTCGTCGATCTTCAAGGCATCGGGGCCGTATTCGTCCTTGATCCGCTCGATGACCACATCGGCATCGTCCACCCGGCGATTGATCTCTCCGCTGGCAGGGAAGCGCTCCATTCGATCGGACACCAGAGCACTCAATGGTTTGCCTCGACTCGCGACCAGAGCCGCGACCAGCATCCACGGCACCATCCCGCTGTCGCAGTAGGAAAATTCGCGAAAGAAGTGATGGGCCGACATCTCGCCACCGTAGACGGCATCCTCGCGACGCATCACATCCTTGACGAATGCGTGACCACTCTTGCTCTGGACGGCGATCCCTCCGGCCGCCTCGACGGTCTCGAGGGTGTTCCAGGTCAGGCGCGGGTCGTGAACGATCTTCCCGCCGGGGTTCCTGGAGAGGATGCTCTCCGCCAGTAGTCCGACGATGTAGTACCCCTCGATGAATCCACCTGTCTCATCAAACAGGAAGCAGCGATCGAAATCCCCATCCCAGGCAACTCCCATCGTGGCGCCGGATTGCAAGACGGCATCACGGGTCACCTGCCGGTTGTCCGGAAGCAGCGGGTTCGGGACGCCGTTGGGAAACTTGCCATCGGGCTCGTGATGGACGCGCTCGAACGTGAACGGTAGATGGGGATCCAGTGCGTCGATCACCCTACCTGCACCGCCATTACCCGGATTGGTTACGATCTTCATCGGCGGGAGTGCGGCGACATCGATATAGGTCAACAGGTGCTGAATGTAGTCCTGCATGACGTTCAGCGGCTCACGTCCGCCTCCACCCGGTGCCGGCCCAAACGAGTCAGCGATGACCTCCTGCTCGATCTCGCCCAACCCGCTGACACTGCTGAGGGGACGGGCGAGCTCACGAACGGGCTTGAGACCGTTGTATTCCGCAGGGTTATGACTGGCGGTCACCATGATCCCTCCGTCGAGTTCGTGGTGGAACGTGGCGAAATAGACATGTTCGGTTCCGCAGAGACCGAGCTCGACGACATCGACTCCCTCGTCGTTCAGGCCGCGGGCGACCGCGTCCGCAATCTCCGGACTCGAAAGTCGGATGTCGTAGCCGACGACGACACGGGACGGCTTGAGCCACTGCGCGTACGCACGAGCGATCTTCGTGACCCGGTCGATGTCCAGTTCGTCTGGAACCTTGCCTCGGATGTCGTATGCCTTGAAACACGCGAGGTGTTGCTCTGGGTTGACTGCCATCGGACGCTCCCGTTACGTGGTGCGGACTTTGTAACCGCTTGGATCCTAGCAGAACCGACGGGCCGGTCGCGGCTGCCCAGTCGTTGCGATACCCTGCCCGGTGGATGAACGCAGGAGACGCGGATGAGTGGTACTCGGACAAGGACGGAACGAGATTCCATGGGCGAGATGGAAGTCCCAGTCGACGCCTACTACGGCGCGTCGACCCAGCGGGCGGTTCTTAACTTTCCCATCAGTGGGCGACGGCTGAGCCGACGAATGATCCAGGCGCTCGGCCTGATCAAGTGGGCGGCGGCCGACACCAACTCCGAACTGGGGCGACTGGACGGCAAGCTCGCCGCCGCGATTGGCGAGGCTGCGCTCGAGGTCGCCGACGGCAAGCTGGACGACGAGTTCGTCGTCGACATCTTCCAGACCGGCTCCGGCACGTCCTCCAACATGAACGCCAACGAAGTCATCGCCAATCGCGCCGCGGAACTTCTGGGAGGCACACGGGGCTCTCGCGACCTGGTCCATCCCAACGATCACGTGAACATGGGTCAGTCGAGCAACGACGTCATCCCGACGATGCTGCACCTGTCTGCGATGCTTGCCATCGAAGAGGTTCTACGTCCCGGGCTGGAGACGCTCCAGCAAACTCTGGACGCCAAGTCCACCGAGTTCTGGGACACGATCAAGACCGGTCGCACCCATCTCCAGGACGCGACGCCGATCCGCATGGGGCAAGTTTTCCGTGGTTTCGCCGGTCAGGTCGAGAGGGGCCTCCGTCGCACGCAGTTGGCGACCGAGGAACTCAGCGAAGTCGCCCAGGGGGGAACGGCGGTCGGAACCGGTCTCAACACTCACCCGGAATTCTCCAAACGACTCTGCGCTCAGATCGCGACCCGTACGGGACTGCCGGTACGTGAGACAGAGAACCACTTCCAGGCGCAGCAGACGCTGGACGCCGCGCTGACCGCCTCGGGAAATCTCCGGACCGTCGCGGTCAGCCTCCACAAAATCGCCAACGACATCCGGCTGCTGGCCTCGGGACCGCGGACGGGGCTCGGCGAACTTCGGATGACCGAGGTCCAACCGGGAAGCTCGATCATGCCCGGCAAGGTCAACCCCGTGATCGCCGAGTCACTGATTCAGGTAACCGCCCAGGTGATCGCCAATGACCAGGCGTTGGTGCAGGCGGCCCAGGGTAGCTACTTCGAACTGAATACGATGCAGCCGTTTGCCGCCGACAATCTCATCCAATCGATCGAATGGCTCGGTGCCGCCGCACTGAATTTCTCCGAGCGATGTGTCGCAGGTCTCGAGTGCACCAACGTGGGACCAGAGATGGTCGAGCGGGGTCTGGCGATTGTCACCCGACTGGTTCCGGTCATCGGTTACGACCTCTCGGCGAAGATTGCGCACGTCGCGGCGGATAGTGGGCGCACGGTGCGTGAGGTAGCCGAGGAGCTAACGGACCTGACGCCCGAACAGCTGGACGAAGGGCTGGACCCGTTCGCCATGACCCATCCTGAGTGATCCGTTAGAACGGGAAGAACAGCGGCACCAGCGCGACGGTGAGGATTAGATGGAGGGCCGCCAACGGTCCGCCGACCCGAACGAAGTCCCGGAAACGATAGCCGCCCGGTCCATAGACCAATAGATTCGTCTGATAGCCGATCGGCGTGTAGAACGCCGCCGACGCGGCAAACGTCAGGGCGACCAGGAAGGGACGAGGGTCGACCTCGAGACCATCGGCGCAGGCGATGGCCAGCGGAGCCAGCAGTGCGGCCGTCGCCACATTGGACATCACGCCCGTCAACAACATCGCCATCAGCGCAAACGCCCCCAACGCCGCTTGCGGTCCCCACTGACCGGTCACCGTCACGATCCACTGCGCGGCGGTAGCGGCGACTCCTGTATGTTCGAGCGCCATCCCCAACGGCAGCAATCCCGCCAACAGAAAGACGATTCTCCAATCGACAACGGAATAGATCTTCGCGACCGGCAAGCAGCCGAGTAGAACCATGGCAACGGCACCGACGACCGCCACATCGGCGATCGGGTAGAGGCCGAACGCCGCCACGCCAACCACCGCCACCACGATCAGGGTCGCGGTCCACGCCGCGACGGGCTTGACGATCGAGACGTCCAGCTCCTCCAGAACGACGAAGCTGGGCTCCGCACGAAGCCGTTCCAGGTTGCGACTCTGCGCCACCACCAGCAACTCGTCGCCGATGCGCAGACGAACGTGTCCGATCTTCTCGCGAATCTCTTCGCCGTGACGACGGATCGCCAGGGTCGTCGCACCGTAGCGGTTGCGGAAGTTGATGCTCTTGAGGCTGCGGCCTTCGAGCTCAGAGTTGGGAGTGACGACGACCTCGATCAGGGCCGAATCCCCGGAGCGAAGATCCGCCTCGCCCGGTCGTCTCCCCTGTCGAACCGCCAGACCGGCGGTATCGCGCAGCTTGACCAACGCGTTGGCCGAGGCCTTGACCAGGAGGATGTCGTCCTCGCGCAGGGCACCGATCCCCGCCGAGATCGAGAACAGCTTCTTGTCTCGGACCTGCCCCAGCACCTCCAGATCGAACCGCTCACCGATGCTGGCCTCGTGGAGCGTCTTGCCGACCAGGGGGGACCCGGCCAACACGATGACCTCACTGAGGTAGAGATTGAGCTGGAACCCCTGGGTCAAGCTGTCGGCCTGGACCCTCTCCGGGGTCAATCGCTGACCGATGGTGACCAGATAGACCACACCGACCAGCAGGAGTACGAGGCCCAGCTTGCTGAACTCGAACATGGCGAACGGCGTCTGACCGTGCTGTTCGGCGATCGAACTGACGATCAGGTTGGTGGAGGTGCCGATGAGTGTGCACGTACCACCCAGCATCGCCAGGAACGATAGGGCAAGCATGAAGCGACTGGGGCTGGTGCGTCGTTCATGGCAGGCACGCAACATGATCGGAAGGAAGACCGAGACCGCCGCAGTGTTGTTGATGAATGCCGAGATCGGAGCGACGATCATCGCCGTCACCCCCAGCATGGCCCCGTTGCTGCGTGGCCCGTGACGGATGAAGCGATCGGCGAGGACCTGAACGACACCGCTCGCCTGCAAGCCGGCGCTAAGAATGAACATGCTGGCCACGGTGATCGTCGCAGGACTTGCGAATCCGGCCCACGCTTCACCGGGCTCCAACACCCGCAGGAGTATCAGGCTGGCCAGGACCAGCAACGCGACGACATCCGCGCGCCACTTCTCCATCGCCAGTAACACGGTGGCCACGACGACGATCGTACATACAGCGATCGCTTCCACGTACTCTCCCCGATAGGTTCGCTATCATAACAACAGGCGTCGTACGTGCCGGTCAATCGTTGTTCGGCGGCAACAACACTCCCGGCGCGATTCGCAGCGTCGGATCGAGAACCCGCTTGATCTCCCACATTCGGTCGATCGCCTCGGGTCCGACGAATCGTCGGAGCAACTCCTGCTTCAAGACGTTACGGCCAACGCCGTGCTCTGCCAATGGCGCGCCACCGAGACGCTGCGCCAGGCTCGCTATCTCGAGTTGGAAGTCTGCCCCCCGCTTCATCTCGTCGGCAGATTGAGCGATCACGTTGGGATGGAGATTACCGTCAGACACGTGCCCCCAGATCGCGCCGACGACCTCATGACGCGCCAGCGCCTCGCGACATCCGACCATGAATTCGTTCAGACGTTCGAACGGAACGATCGTGTCACCACCGAGTTTTTGCACTTCAGGCACTTCCAGGCGAGTCCTTCGTACCCGCTCGAAGACAGCGTGTGGGACAGATTCGCGGAGGGCCACCAGCTCCTCAAATCGGCCGGGGTCCGCATCGGTCGCAAGGTAGACGTTGTCGAGGTCACCGTAGCGAACGAGAAGCTGGAGGAACTGCCCGACGTCGGTCCCGTCGGTAAGAAGATCCATCAACTCCGTATCGGTCCACGACCGATCCGTCTCTGCCACCACGTAGATTGCGGCACCGGTCTCAGCGGGAAGCTCGATGCGCAACTTTCGGTCGATGCCGTCCTCCCGCAGCAACCGCAGGCAATCGCGATCGATGAATTCGACGCTGCGAATCGAGAGCGCGGCCGTCACCGGAAGACAACGGAGTTCACCCGTCGCGGCGAGGGCCGTCCGATCGTCGGCCAGGAAAACCCAGCCGCCGATTCGGCCCGCAGGCAGCCGCTGGAGACGTAGCGTCGCCTCGGTGATCAATCCCAGCGTGCCTTCGGCGCCGACGAAGAGATCGACCAGGTCCAGCTGCGGCGCGCTGTGATAGCCGGCGGTGATCTTCTTGAGGGACGGCAGACGATGCTCCGGTCGCGGAAGGCGAACCGTGCCCTCCCAGGGGAAGGACTCTCCGGTGGACGCGACGAACTGTCCTCGCTCGACCTCCAGTCGACGCCCATCGGCCGTGACGACGTGCAGTCCCAGGACCCAATCGCGGGTGACCCCGTAGCGGAACGACGCAGGACCTCCGGCGTTGGTCGAAACCACCCCGCCGACCATCGCCTCGAGATAGGTGGGGGTCGGGGGGTACTGCCAACCACGGGCCGCGAGGGTCCGCTGCAGATCACGGAGACGCACACCGGGGCCGACACGAACGGTCGCCTCGTCGCCGTTCTCGTTAATCGGGCCGATCGAGTTCATCCGCTCGATGGAGACGATGGCCTCGCCGTGCGGGATCGCCCCACCGGTCAGGGAGGTTCTTGCCGCCTGGAACAGGACCGGGTGTCCCTCACGATGCAGAGCCGCAAGACAAAGGGACGCCTGTCGTTCGTCCTCGGGGAGATACAGGCGCTCACACGATCCCGGTGGGGCCGCCGACGCGTCCTCGAGACGGTCGACGATGCGATCGTGCTGACGGATCGCCTCGCAGGAGACGCCACGGGCCACGGGCTCTAGTTTGACGGGGCGCATCTCGCCCAGTCTAACGTGCTACGCAGCCGCCGCTCGACGAGGCCGCATCAGCCGGAAGATGAGGTACGCGGCCGCGGCCAGGAGAAGCAGCGGGACGAGGGGCACGGCGACCACGAGCGCCACCAGCACGACGATGGAGAACAGGACCGTGGCCAGACCGCTGGCGAGGGAGCCAACGCCGCTCAGCAGCGCACCGAGCAGCCGAAACGGTAGAACGACCAGGAAGATGAGCAGTTTGAAGAAGCCCACAACCAGCATCCCGGCCATGACGAGCCCGGCGGTCAGCAATAACAGACCCAGCGCGAGAATTTCCATCGATTCGCCCCATCGCCCCGTTCGGGGGCCGTCATTACTAGGAACGGATGGAAGGCCGCTCAGGTTTCAGAAAATCTTTCGGACCGGGTTTTGGGATACTCTGCCCCGCCAGGAGCGCCCGTGAGCCACGATCATCATCATTCACACGCCCAGACGTCCTCGTCCCGCCGGATCGGCGTCGTCCTCGCGCTCACCGCCGGCTACGCCGCCGCCGAGCTGATCGGCGGCCTGCTCTCGAACTCCCTGGCGCTGTTGGCCGACGCCGGCCACATGCTGACCGATATCTTCGCTCTCAGCGTCGCCCTGTTCGCGACCATCACGGGCCGACGACCGGCCGACCGACGCAACACCTTCGGCTACAAACGGGTCGAAATTCTCGGTGCCCTGTTCAACGGGACGGCGCTCCTCGTCATCGCGGTGCTGATCGCGATCGAGGCCTGGACGCGTTGGGACAATCCACCGGAGATCGATGTGCCGATGATGGCCACCGTCGCGTTCGGGGGTCTGATCGTCAACCTTGTGGCAGCCTACCTGCTTCACTCCGACCGCCAGCAATTGAATATCCGTGCCGCCTACTACCATGTGTTGGGCGATCTACTGGGCAGTGTCGGCGCGCTCGTCGCCGCCGGTGCCATCGGCTTATTCGGTTGGCGCTGGGCGGACCCCGCCGCCAGCGTGATCATCTCGCTGATCATATTGGTGGGGGCCATTCGCCTCCTCATGGCATCGGTTCACGTCCTACTCGAGGGCGTACCCAAACACCTCGACATCGACGAGGTGGGGCGTGCGTTGATGGACGTGCCCGATGTCTGCCAGGTCCACGAAATGCATCTCTGGAGTCTTCGCGGAACCGAGCCCCTACTCTCGGCTCATCTGGTGGTCGAGACTGCCGACTGCAACGATCGCGTCCTGCGTGAGGCAACGGTCATTCTTCGCGATCGCTTCGGCATCGATCACACGACGCTTCAGATCGAACCGGCGGACTTCAACATCGACGGAGACGTTCTGCAGTCGATCAGAGATCGAACTTGACGCCCTGGGCCAGCGGCATCTCGCCGCCCCAGTTGATCGTGTTCGTCTGCCGACGCATGTAGAACTTCCACGCATCGGATCCTGATTCGCGCCCACCGCCCGTCTCCTTCTCGCCGCCGAACGCACCGCCGATCTCCGCGCCGGACGTACCGACGTTTACATTGGCGATTCCGCAGTCGCTTCCGCGGTGGGAGAGGAAGATCTCGCCTGAGGACAGGCTGTCGGTGAAGATCGCAGAAGAGAGCCCCTGCGGGACGTCGTTCTGAAGGCGGATCGCCTCGTCGAGCGTGTCGAATTCGAAGATGTAGAGCACCGGGGCGAACGTCTCGGTCTGAACGATCGGCATCGAGTGGCTGGCCTTGACCAGGGTCGGTGCGACGTAATGTCCCGGGCGATCGGCACGTCCACCGCCGCAGAGGATCTCTCCACCCTGCTCCTTGATCGTGTCGATGGCTGCGAGCATCTGGGTCACGGCATCGTCATCGATCAGGGGACCCATCAGCGTACCTTCGTCCAGCGGGTCTCCAATGCGGACCTGGCCGTAGGCCGCGACGAGTTTTCGGGTGAACGATTCGGCTATCCCCTTCTGCAGGAAGAGACGCCGCGTGGACGTGCATCGCTGTCCCGCGGTTCCGACCGCCCCGAACAGGACGGCCCGCAGTGCCAGTTCCTGGTCTGCGTCGTCCATGACGATCAACGCGTTGTTTCCACCGAGCTCAAGCAGAGATCGACCCAGGCGCTCGCCGACAACGGTCGAGACGCGCTTGCCCATCCGCGACGAACCGGTGGCGGAAATGAGCGGACAGCGGTGATCCGCGATCAGCGCCTCCCCCACTTCCTGGTCGGAACCGATCACGAGATTGAAGAGCCCTTCCAGGTCGTTACGTTTCATGACCCGGTCACAGATCTTCTGCACGGCGACGGCGGTGAGCGGCGTCTTCAGCGAGGGCTTCCAGATCATCGTGTTGCCACACACCGCTGCGAGCGCGGCGTTCCAGGCCCAGACGGCGACGGGGAAATTGAAAGCGCTGATGATGCCGATGGTTCCCAGGGGGTGCCATTGCTCGTACATCCGATGGGTGGCACGTTCGGAGTGCATCGTCAATCCGTAGAGCTGGCGCGAAAGACCGACGGCGAAGTCGCAGATGTCAATCATCTCCTGAACCTCGCCGAGACCCTCCGAGAGGATCTTCCCCATCTCGAGCGAGACGAGTCGTCCCAACGGGTCCTTGGAGGCGCGCAATTCATCGCCCAACTGTCGGACGATCTCACCGCGTTGGGGTGCAGGCAACATTCGCCAGCTCTCGAAGCGCTGGTGGGCCGCCAGTTGAACCTGTTCGTACTGCTGTCGATTCGCAAGACTCACCGCGGCGATCGGCTCTCCGTCGCCGGGACAGATCGACTGCACCTTTTCACCACTCGTAGCGATCCACTGACCGGTCGCAGCGCCGTGGCTGACGGCATCAATACCAAGTTCCCTGAGCAGTTCCTGCTTCATGCCCGTACTCCAAAAAACATGTAGTGGGGTTGATTTAACCGCGAGAAACGCAGTCTATCAGACGCCTTAGCGGACGTCAGGCAGGACGGCGATGGACTGCGGGGGAAGAATGTAACGGATTCGATCCCCCACGGCTGCGGCGAGCTTCTCGTGCGGCTCGATTCGTCCACGCAACGACGCCGACGCCAGGAGCGTTGGCCCCTCGTCGGTCCTCAGGTACAGGACGGCCTCGACACGACGCGAGCGTTCGAGGAGTGCCGCCGCGGGTCGGTACCCCCCCACGTAGAAGGCATCGGCGATGGCGTCGGCCTCGGCGGCCGAGTCCGCCAGGGCGACCGCAGCCAGGATCTGCGTCACGGCAGGCAGTCCCGTCCGACCGTCCAACCGCTCGTAGAGATACCGGTCGTCAATCGCCGTGCTATCAGCGGGGCTACCGGTGACGCTGATCGCGCGCTCGGAAGTCCGGAGCGTCATGAGCGTACTCCCCCGATCCGAGGGGTCGAGGATCGGCACGGGCCAGTCCTCCTGGTCCGGAGGCGGCACCCAGGCATAGGTCGTCGAACCGAACCGCAGAAGCCCGCCGTGCACACCGGAGGTCGCCAGCGCACGCGCCGCGAGGTCCAGGGCGAACCCTCGACGGACTCCGGCGAGGTCGAGATAGGCCTCGAGGTTATCGAGTCGGATGGCCTTGGCTTCGTGTGCCACCGTCATCCGGCGCCAGCCGATGACGTCCAGACGAGAGTCGATCTCTGCCCGCCCCGGGATTCGACCGCGTTCGACGGCGAACCGATAGGCGTCGTGCAGCGGGCCGAGCGTCGGGTCGGAGGCTCCGCGGCTGGCCTTGGCCCAGTCGTAGGCCAAGAGGATGCAGCGATAAAGATCGGGATCGTCGATGGTGTGGAATCCACTGCGCGCGCCGCGGTTGATCTCGGCTAGATCACTAGGACTTGCGGTGGCCGTCATCTTGCTAAAACGGGTCACCCGATCGAGCATCTCCTCGAACAGGGCATCACCGACCTCGGGGGAGTAGACCCAGGCCTGAACGGAGAACTCGGCCCCGTCAACCGTCGCGCTCCGCTCGATGGGAACGGATCCCCCGCAGGCCACCGACAGTAGCGCCAGACCCACGCACAGCGAGAGCGCGGTCCTGCGATGCGTTGACTGCCTCGCCGTAAACACCCGACACCACCTCCGACTCCGATTCTACCGGAACCCCGTGGGCCCGGGTTGGCAATTGCCGCAGCCCCTCCGGGACACTACGATAGGCCTCGATGAGTCGATTCGGACACAACCGCGGGTACATCGACGAGTTGTACAACGCCTACCGCGAGAACCCCGCGTCCGTCAGCGAGGCGTGGCAGGAGTTCTTTCGCGATTATCGAGACGACACGGTCGCCCCGCCGAGTGCGCCGATGTCCGCCGCCGCGGTCCCACCGCCGCCGACACCGACACCGACGGAAACCGACGCCAAACCGATCCGCGGCATTGCCGCACGCATCGTCTCGAACATGGAAGCCAGCCTCGCGGTCCCCACGGCGACATCCAGCCGCGACATCGCCGTCAAGCTTCTCGAGGAGAATCGACGCATCCTGAACCAGCACCAGTCAACCGTCATGGGTGCAAGACTGTCGTTCACGCATTTGATCGGCTGGGCGATCGTCCGCGCGTTGGTCACACACCCTCAGATGAACGCGCACTTCGTCGACGTCGATGGAAAGCCACATCTTGTCGACGACCCCGAGGTAAAGCTCGGACTCGCGATCGACGTCGAGCGCAAGGGCGAACGCGTGCTGCTCGTTCCCGGAATCCCGTCGGCGCAAACGCTGAACTTCCCCGAATTCGTGGCGGCGTACAACGACCTCGTCGTGCGTGCTCGTGACAACCAGCTGCAGGTCGACGAGTTTGCCGGGACGACCGTCACGCTGACCAATCCCGGCATGATCGGCACAAGCATGTCGGTTCCGCGCTTGATGCAGGGACAGGGAACGATCATCGGGGTCGGTCGCATCGGCTACCCCCCCGTTTACTCCGGGATGAGCCCACGAATGATCGGGGACCTCGGTCTCTCGAAGACCATGACGATCACCAGCACCTACGACCATCGTGTGATCCAGGGTGCGGAGTCCGGCGGATTCCTCGCCACGGTCGATCGTCTTCTCCAGGGGGCGGAAGGGTTCTACAAGGACGTCTTCAGCGAACTTGGCGTCCCGCGTGAACCGATCGAATGGAGTGCGGATTCCGCCTCCGACGAGGTGAACACAACCGGCGGCCGGGACGATCTCGCCCGACAGGCCGGCGTCTCGCAACTGATCCGTGCGTTCAGGGTTCGGGGACATCTGTGGGCGGATCTCGATCCACTGGGTTACCAACCTCAGCCCAACAGCGAACTCGAGTTGGCCACCTACGGTCTTGGTGTCTGGGACCTCGATCGACAGTTCCTTGCCGGGACGTTGAACACCGATGGCCGACCGATGAAGCTGCGAGACATTCTCGAGACGCTTCAACGGACCTATTGTCGCCGAATCGGTGTCGAGTACATGCACATCGCCGATCCCGACCTACGTCACTGGCTGCAGCGTCGGCTCGAAGATGGGGCGAACGAGGTTCCTCTCCCACGAGAGACGAAGATCCGCATCATGAAGAAGCTCAACGCCGCCGAGGCGTTCGAGACGTTCCTGCACACGAACTACGTGGGGCAGAAACGCTTCTCGCTCGAGGGCGCGGAGACACTCATCCCGGTACTCGACACTCTGATGGCGGGAGCCGTCGGCGTCGGCGTCGAACAGGTTGTCGTGGGGATGGCCCATCGCGGACGCCTGAACGTTCTTGCCAACCTCGTCGGCAAATCCTACCGACAGGTGTTCAAGGAATTCGAGGGCACCGATCCGGATTCGGCCCTTGGCTCGGGCGACGTCAAGTATCACCTGGGGGCCTGCGGCAAGTTCGAGGAACCGGAAGTCGGGTCACTGGACATCGTCGTGTCGTCAAACCCCAGTCATCTGGAGGCGGTCAACCCGGTTGTCGAGGGAATGACCCGGGCGCGCCAGGATCGCATCGGCGACCAAGAGCGCAACCGTGTGCTGCCCGTCTTGATCCATGGCGACGCCGCGTTTTCCGGTCAGGGGGTCGTTGCCGAGACGCTTCACCTCTCGAAGCTCCGCGGCTATCGTACCGGCGGCACGATTCACATCGTGGTGAATAACCAGATTGGATTCACGACCGGCCCACAGGATCAGAAGTCGTCGCTCTACCCGACGGATGTCGCGAAGATGGTCGGCGCACCGATCTTTCACGTGAACGGCGACCATCCCGAACAGGCGGTTCGGGTCATTCGCCATGCCCTTGCCTTCCGGCATGAATTCCAGAGAGACGTCGTCGTCAACATGGTCTGTTACCGACGTTGGGGTCACAACGAGGGCGACGAGCCGTCCTATACCCACCCGCGTCTCTACGGCAAGATCAAGACACATCGCTCGGTGAGGAAACTCTACACCGAGATGCTCCTGCGGAGTGGCGACTTCGACCCCGAGACCACCGAGAAGGCGCTGGAGGATTTCCGCAAGCGTTTGCGCGAGGTGCACGACGAGGTCCTGGGATCCCCTGACGACGACTCACC
Source organism: Acidobacteriota bacterium (assembly GCA_029861955.1). Taxonomy (NCBI): domain Bacteria; kingdom Pseudomonadati; phylum Acidobacteriota; species Acidobacteriota bacterium. The sequence goes on along the minus strand of JAOTYK010000018.1, from coordinate 2,513 downwards.
CGTCGCCGACTGCCCTGTGGCAGAGGAACGGCGGGAGATCGCAGAGGTCGATCTTCGCGAAAGTCTCGAGAAGAGTCTCGACGCCCTGAGTCGGGTTCCGGCCGACTTCGATCTGCACCCCAAACTGGAACGCCAACTCCAGCAGCGACGACAGCGCTACGAGAACGGGACCATCGACTGGGGACAGGCCGAGTCGTTGGCCTTCGGCTCTCTGGTGCTGCAGGGGATCAACGTCCGCCTGAGTGGCGAGGACTGCGGTCGAGGGACGTTCAGCCAACGACACGCGATCCTCTACGACCACTCGACATCCAGGCCTTACTCGCCGCTGTCACACATCTCTCCGGATCAGGCGACGTTCCAGGTATTCGACAGCCTGTTGTCGGAATTCGCGGTCCTCGGATTCGAGTATGGCTACAGCGTCGATCGACCGAACGCCCTCGTGATGTGGGAGGCGCAGTTCGGCGACTTCGCCAACGGCGCCCAGGTCGTGATCGACCAGTTCGTTTCATCGGCCCATGACAAGTGGGGTCAGGAGAGCGCGGTGACGCTGCTCTTGCCCCACGGTTACGAGGGACAGGGGCCGGAACACTCCAGTGCGCGTCTGGAACGGTTTCTGCAGTTGGCGGCCGACCGGAATATTCGCGTCGCCTACCCCAGCACACCCGCCCAGTACTTCCATCTCCTGCGACGCCAGGCCCACGACACCGAACGCCGGCCGCTGGTGGTGATGACGCCCAAGAGCCTTCTCCGGCTCCCCGCGTGTGTCTCCACGGCCGACGATCTCGTCAGCGGAGAGTTCCAGCCGCTGCTGCGACCCGACGTCGATCCTGCCGGCGTCCATCGAGCGATTCTCTGCAGCGGAAAGGTCTACTACGACCTGACGTCCGATCCGGACCGACTGGACGGGATCGCCGTCGGCCGTCTCGAACAGTTCTTCCCCCTCGACATCGACGGCATTCGCGACTGGCTACTGAGTTTTCCTGCGGCGACGGACTGGATCTGGGTTCAGGAGGAACCGCGCAACATGGGTGCCTGGAGCTTCCTGCGGGAGGCGCTGGACACGGAGCTGGCAGACGCCGGTATCCGCTTGCGCTATGTGGGCCGCGCCGCCAGTGCCAGCACGGCGACCGGCTCCAACCGGCGACACACAAGAGAGCAAGAACGACTGGTGGACGACGCCCTCAAGCTAGCTGTCGAGCGCAGCCTTTAGCTTGTCCGCCAGAAGGGATCCGAACGAACCGTCGTCCGGCGAAGGCGGCGGCATCTCGACACGTTCCTGGGACCGCGGCTCGCGTCGTTCACGTCGTTTGGTACGGGGCTCGTGCTGAGGCGTTTCGGTCGAGACACCCTTGCGGGCGACGCGGATCCGTTTCCCATCATCGGCAATCTCGACAACCGTCACATCGATGGAATCCCCGCCGGTGAAGTTGCGGCTGAGGTCGGCGCCCCTTGCGGTCCCGGTCCACATCGACGGCATCAACGCCACGCGACCGGGTCCGAGCCAGACGAATACGCCAAAACGCTCGAGACGCTGCACCTTCCCGCTGATCTCCTGACCGACCTCGAGTTTCTCGTGGACCTGACCTTCGTCGGTTGCCAGTGTTACGGAGATTCGCCGACGACCGGGATCGACAGAGAGAACCCACCAGTCCTTCGCCTCTCCGACCGGGGCTTGGGTTTCCCAGGCCAGACGCGAGGGTGGGAATTCGCTGGCCGGTGCCAACGCCTCGACTCCGTCGGCCAGTTCGACGAACGCGCCGAAGTCGGCTACACGACGAACCGTACCGGAATGCCGAGTTCCTGCGGGAAACCGCTCGCCGACACTATCCCACGGGTCGGCCACAGCCTGACGCATACTGAGAGATATGCGTTTCCCCGACTCCTCGATCTTGAGGATCTTCACGGAGACGGTCTCCCCCACCTTGGTTGCATCTTCGACTCGCGAGACTCGCTGATGGCTGAGTTCGGACAGATGGATCAGCCCCTGCACACCGGCACCCAGATCAACGAACGCACCGAACGCGGCGATCGAGATCACACGACCCTGGACGATCTGACCGTCCAGTAGAGCGCCACGTACGGCCTTGGCCTCCTCGACTTGCTCCGCCTGAAGAATGGCCCTGCGGGAGACCACCACGTCGTCTCCCCCTCGACGCACCTGAGTAATGCGGAACGGGAGATCCTTACCGACGTACGACTCGGCATCGGTGATCGGTTGAAGGTCCATCTGCGATCGGGGGCAGAACCCGCGGGTCTTGCCGATCCGAATCTCGAAGCCACCCTTGATGACCTTCTCGACCTGACCTCGCATCGGACGAGAGGAGCGCAATGCGCGGTAGAGTGACGCCTGGGCCGCCGACACCTTCGGCTTGGCCGGAGCGGCCTTCTCGGCCGGGGCTTGCGCCTCAACCGGAGCATTCGCCTTGGCGGGGGGCTCCCCCTCGGCGACGACCTTCGGCTCAACCACCTTCGGTTCGACGACCGGTGCTTCCTGTGGAGTCGTTTCGGGGGTG